>CANPWE010000010.1 GCA_947581895.1 uncultured Clostridia bacterium
CGCCAAACTGCGCGCTTTGTACTCCATTGTTAATATATTTATCCCTTTTACATAACTATTGAATTTGACTACTCTACGAAATTTTGTTATGTGAGTTTTTTTTTAAATATTAGAAAAATGTTTGAATTTGTAGGGAAAATTTGAAAGGGCTTTTTAATTTTACTTGACAAAAACACGGTTCATTGATAATATAATGGTGGTAAACAAGGGGGAAAAATATGGTAATTTATCCAGATTTTTATTTTGATAATGTAAGAGATGTGAAATTAGAATTTTTGCAAAAAAACAATATTAAAGGACTTATTTTAGATATTGATAATACATTAATAGATTTTGACAGAAAATTTGAAGATGGAACAGAACAATGGGTAGATGATTTAAAAAAAGCTGGTGTAAAGTTTTGTATTGTTTCCAATACTAATAAAGTTGATAAAGTAAAATATGTGGCTGAAACATTAGATATTCCATATTTTTATTTCTCAAAAAAACCTTTCAAAAAAGGATTTATGAAGGCAAAGGATGAAATGGGGTTAAAAGTAGAGAATATTGCTGCAATAGGAGACCAAATAATGACTGATGTTATAGGTGCTAATAGATGTAAAATGTTTTCAATTTTAGTAAAACCAATAGCAGAAAAGGATATTTTTATTACTAGAATTAAAAGACCAATAGAGAATATAATTATTAAAAGGTATTTGAAAAAAAAGGAGAAAGAGAAGGTATAAAATGTTTATTGATGATATACATATTTTCTGGTTTGTTGGAATAGGAATATTAGGCTTAATAGTTGGAAGATTCATAGGACTAATGAATATAAATTTGCCAGAGCATAAGGAAATTTTTGATGTTCAGGTAATTAAATCATATATTAAAAATACAAATGCAAATTATACATTAATGGTTGTAACAAGTGTATTATATATTGCATTATTACGTGTTATAGGAATGGAAGATATAATAGAATTATTACAATTTTTAATACTTACTCCTATGTTAATTTCAGCATTTTGTATTGATTATAAATTACAAATAATCCCAAATAGATTAACATTAACTATGTTAGAAACTGGAATAGCATTTAGCTTTTTTAGAGGCATAAATAATTTAAATATTGCAGTAGAAATGTGGCTTGGAATGATTATTGGTGCAGGAATATTTTTAATATTAACTTTTTTAGGAAATTTAATATTTAGAAAGAAAACAATGGGATTTGGCGATGTTAAACTTATGGGAACTTTAGGTTTATTTTTTGGGTGGAGAAATATAATAGCAATCTCAATATTAGCATTTTTTATAGCTGCAATTTTCAGTATAATATTAATAATAAAAAGCAAAATAAAAAAACAAGAAATAAGTGAATTTATCCCATTTGGACCATTTATAGTATTAGCAGCATTTATAATAATGTTTATACCATTAAATATATGGATAAGATTAGTATTTTTTATTTTTACATTTGGTAAATATAGTTTTTAGTTAATGTTTTACATAAGAATATAATATTTGTAATATAAAAACAGATTATTACAATATGTTAGTACATATAAGTTTAAGAAAATTAATACTATGTTAGAAAGATAAAAGGGTGATAATATGAATGAAAAAATAGAAGCTTTAAGAGAAAAATTAAAAAGTTTGAATATGCAAGGAATGATAATTACCAATCCTGTAAACATAAGATATTTAACAAATATAAATGCAGAAGGAGTATTATTATTAACCAGACGTGAAAATGTTTATATTACAGATGGAAGATATATGGAAACTGTTAGAAAAACTCTTACAATTGATGATGAAATAATAGTTTATGATTTTAGAGAATTAAGTAAAGAAGATTATGAGAATTTCTTTATATTTTGCGAAAATGTTGGTTTTGAAGAAGCAAATTTAACTTATGCAAAATATAAAGAATATATGCATAAATATAAAATAAATAATTTTGAAGAAACTGAAGGCTTATTAGAAAAAATGCGAATTGTAAAAAAAGAAGATGAAATTGAATGTATAAAACAAGCATGTGCTATTACAGATAAATGTTTTGAACATTTAAAAGATTTTATAAAAGTTGGTATGACTGAAAAAGAAATTGCTTTCGAGATTGAAAAATTTTTCTTAGCTAATGGAGCAGATGGTTTAGCATTTGATACAATAGTTGCATCAGGAATAAATTCTTCTATGCCACATGCTATACCAACTGATAAAAAAATAGAAAATGGAGATCCAATTACAATAGATATGGGATGTAGATATAATGGTTATTGTTCAGATATGACAAGAACAGTATTTGTAGGGCATGTGCCACATTATATGAGACCTGTATATGATTTAGTTTTAAAAAATCAATTAAGAGTTTTGGAGGAATTAAAAGAAGGTAATAATATAAAATTAATTTCAAAAAGTGTTGATAGTGATTTTAAATTAAATGGTGCTAATATGATTCACAGTCTTGGACATGGAGTTGGATTAGATATTCATGAATATCCTTTTATGAATTCTAAATCTGATTTCATTTTAAAAGAAAATATGGTTATTACTGATGAACCAGGAATTTATATTACTGGAAGATATGGTGTTAGAATTGAAGATACAGTATTAGTAAATAAATATGAATCTAAAAGTTTAACTATGTCTGATAAAGAATATGTAGTAGTTGGTGTTTAATATGTGAAATATTGAATTTATATATATATTTTGAGGATATGTATAAAAAATGAAAAATATGAAAATACTATATGAAAAAGTAAAATAAGGAGTATTACTTATGAAAAAAAAACTTTTTTATATAGTATTTTTTGTGGTAATTTTTCTTATAATTAGTTGTAATCAGCAATCACAAGCTTCCACAAAATTAAGTGGTATAGAAAGTTTTCCAGATAGCTATAAACCATATTTGTATGAGTTAAAAAGAAAACATCCTAATTGGGAATTTACAGCATTATATACAGGAATTGATTGGAATACAGCTATTTCTAATGAATATGCTAATGATAAAAATTTGGTCCCAATATCATATTCTGATAATTGGAAATGTTTAATTCCAGGTAAATACAATATTGAAATAGATTCTGGTTGGGTAAATGCCTCAAAACAGGCAATTGAATATACAATGGATCCAAGGAATTTTTTAAATGAAGTTAGAATATTTCAATTTGAAAAATTAACTTATGATGAAAATGTAAATTCTGAAAGTGGTGTAAATAAAATTTTGTATGGAACAGAGTTTTATAATAAGATGGTATCATATAGACAATCAAATGGAAATGTAATAAATACTAATGACACATATGCTCATTTAATTATGAATGCTGGAGTTTATAGTGGGGTTAGTCCATATCATTTGGCAGCAAGAATTAAACAAGAGGTAGGACCTTTTTTAAGTCATAGTTCAATTAGTGGAAAAGTGCAGGGATATGAAGGACTTTATAACTTTTATAATATAGGAGCAACAAGTTCTGCAGAAGAATTAGGAGCTATAAAAAATGGGTTGAAATATGCACGAAATGGAAATGGTGGTATTTCTAATGAAGAAATGCAAAATCAACTTATTCCGTGGAATACGCCTGAAAGAGCTATAAAAGGTGGAGCAGTTTTTATAGGTAAAAGTTATATTTTAGTAGGTCAAAATTGCTTGTATTTACAAAAATTTGATGTAAATAATGATAGGTTATCATCATCACCATCTAGTAGTTTATTTTGGCACCAATATATGACAAATTGTTTGGCACCATATAGTGAATCAAAGTCTATTTATAATGGATATAATTCATCAAATATGTTAAATTCATCAATTGGATTTGTTATTCCAATTTATGAAAATATGCCAAGTCAACCTGTAAATAGTCCCAATATTGGTGTAAATGATTTTGTATCTGATAATACAAAAGTATATGCAAATGTTTCAGGAAATTTAAATGTTAGAACTGGTCCAGGTACATCATATGAAGTTCTAATATCAATTCCAGCAAAACAAACTTTTACAAGGATTGGGAGAGGTATTCAAAATGGAGAGAGATGGGATAAGGTTTTATTAGATAATGGAATGATTGGATATGTTTTTCAGTCATATGTTTCTGAATATACTGCACCAAAGATATCTTCAATAAAGTTAAGTGTTAATAACAATATTTTAAATGTTGGAGATAAAAAGCAAATTAATATTAAAGTAGAACCATCAGATGCTATAGATCAAATAGTATGGACTTCTAGTAATATATCAATTGCAAATGTTCAAAATGGAGAAGTTACTGCTATTTCAAGTGGAAATGTAACTATTACTGCTGCAACTGCAGATGGAAGTGTTTTTGATAGTTTAGATTTTGTTATAAGAGTTCCAGCCCAAAGTATAAATTTAGATGTAAATAATCTTCAACTTATTAAAGGTAAAACAATGCAGATAAATGCATATGTTTCACCACCTGATTCTACAAATAAGGATATAGTATGGAGTTCTGAAAATTCAAAAATTGCTACAGTTAATCAAAATGGTGAAATTTCTGCTATATCAGAAGGAGAAACAGTTATAAATGTAAAATTGAAAGATGAAAATATTATGGCAAAATGTAATGTAAAGGTAATAGAGATTGATAATAGTTATGATTTTAATGTAGATAAAAGTATTGTTTTAAATGGTGATGAAATTTCTAGTGTTACATCTAGTAATGTAGGTGATTTTAAGAAATTAGTTGATACAAATCTTAATATGGAATTTTATGATTCAAAAGGAAATTTATTAGATGATGATTCATTGATTGGAACAGGATATAGATTATGTCTTAGAAATGATGATGGAGATGAAGTATATAATTATTATTTTATTATATATGGTGATGTAAATGGAGATGGTTTAATAAATTCACTAGATGTATTAGTTTTACAAAAATATATTTTGGAAATGAAAAATTTGGATGAATTATATTTAAAGGCAGGTAATATTTCTAAAAATGGTCAGTTGCCATCTTCTTTAGATGTGCTTAAAATTCAAAAGCATATTCTAGAAATTAAGAATATTGAGCAATAGGAAAAATTCCTAGAAAGGATGGATTTATATGAAAAAAATAATTGGAAGTGTATTTTTTCTTATGATGTATTTTGTTATATTCTCACATGTTGAAGCAGCTGGAAGTGTTAGTTTATCAGCAAGTAAAAATACTGTTAATGTTGGTGATACTTTTACTGTTAGTGTTAATTTAAGTGGTACTTCAGTTGCTACATTAACTACTAGATTAACAGTAGATGATCAAAAAGTTCAATATGTTTCTGGACCAAGTAATAGTAATTATTCAAATGGTAGAGTAATATATACTTGGACAGACCCTAATGGAGGTGCATCTCCTATAACAGGTGGAAATATAGCTACTTTTACATTTACAGCTAAAAGTGCAGGTAGTGCAAGTTTTGGAATTTCTGGTGATTTTTTTACTCCTGAGGAAACACCTGCAAATCCTGTTTTTTCTGGAGTAACAGTAACTGTTAATAATGTTGAGACAGGTAATAATGGTGGAGGACAAACAGAAAATCAAACCGGAGGACAAACTGGGGGACAAAATGGAGAACAAACTGTGGGACAAACAGGAAGTCAAACAGAAGGACAAATAGGAGAGCAAAACCAAGGAACAACAGGAGGAGAAACATCAAATCAAACAGAAGGTCAAACAAATAATCAAGATATAAATTCATTAATAAACACAACTGGAAATACAGAAAATAATGGAAATAATATGATAGATAATCAACCGAATTCTCAAAATGGTAATAATAATTTGAGGATATTACAATTAAATATTGAAGGAATTAGTCCAAAGTTTAGTAGTAGAAATACACAATATTATATCATAATTCCAGAAGATATAAATGATATTGATGTAATTGCTGAACCAGAGGATCCTAGAGCTAGTGTACAAATTATTGGAAATACTGGTATTCCATTAGGTTCAAGCAGGATTAGTATTGTTGTAACTGCAGAAAATGGAAGTAAAAAGGAATATTTTATTAATGTTAGTAAAACTGGAAATATAGAACTTGCAAATGCTAATTTGGAAAATTTAGCAATTGAAGATGTAATTTTGAATCCAGAGTTTAATCCAGATGTAACAGATTATAGTGCTGAGATTTTTGGGGAAATAGATACACTTAATATTTTGGCAGTTCCACAAAAAGAAAATGCACAAGTTTCAATTGAAGGAAATGAAAATTTACAATATGGGGAGAATTTAATTAAAATTGTAGTTACTGCTGAAGATGGAATTAGTAATAAGGTTTATAATGTGACAGTTGTAAAAAATGAGGAAAATATTGAAGAAACAAATGCTGAAAATATAGAGGAAAATTCAGAAAATGTTTATGATACAGTTGATAATGCTATAAAGGAAAATGCGAGTAAAGAAAGTCTTTTCATTATAATACTTGTTATAGCAGTAGCTGCACTTTTAATAATTTGGGTAGTTTGGAGGAGAAAAAAGAAAGAAGGAAAATAATATTATTAATAATATTTAAAGACGTGTATTTAATTTTTTAGAATCAAGAATTCTTATAAAAATGAAAAACACGTCCCTTTTTTTGTATGGTATTTCAAAATTACAGTTATTGAACTTTGTTAATAAAAGAATTTATAGAATCACCTTTAGACATTCTAATTCTTGGAAGTTCATAAGGGTCATCTCCAGGATAAACTCTTCCACCCTGTGTAGTAAAAGCCAAAGTAAAATTGCAATCCTTTAAAATTTGTTTACATGTATCATTAAAATGACCAAATGGGTAGCAGAAAACTTTACAATTTTCACCAATTATAGAGCGACAATTTTCTAAATCTGTACATGCATCTTCATAAGACATGGTTAAAAATGCACCTTTACCATCTGAACCAGGGATATGCATGTTGTAGGAATGTGATTGAAAATCTACTGAATCAGAATTATATTTAGATAATTGACCTTCATACCAAGATGTGATTAAAAATGAAGTTGCTTTAATGTTATATTTTTCTAATATAGGTACTGCTAATCTGAAAAATGATTCATCACCATCATCAACAGTGATAATAACGCTTTTTAGAGGTAGACCATTTGTACCTGAAATATAGCCTAAAACTTCATCCCATGTTGGAATATAATAGTTATTTTCTGATAGGTATTTGATTTGTTCTTCAAAATCGTGAATTTCCATGTAATTATTATCAGTACCAGTTTCACCTGCTTGTTTGTCGTAGAAAAAATGATACATTAGAACAGGTAAGCCACGTTCTTGTGAAAGTTGTATTTCTTCATCAGATAAGGTTTCTGTAATAGAAGGTGGAGATTCCTCAATTGGTTCAGTATTGGTTTCTGATGTTGTGGGATTATTATTTGGGGGTTCATTATTATTTTCAGTTGGATTGTCTGTGTTTTTTCTATTATATAGAAATATTGTAGTTATAATAATTAAAAAAATTATAAAAATTATATACTTATAGTTATGTTTTCTTTTAGAATATTTCAAAAAAATCAACTCCTTTTTTGTTTTATAATATGATAAGATATAAATGTAAATTTTGCAATAGGTGGTGTGGTAAAAATGTGTTAAATTGTTGTTGGTTAATGCTTTTGCAGTAGGCCGTCAAATTCAATAGTTATGTAATGTAGGAAAATATATTAATATTCCGTTCGTTTACTGGCGCTTGAGTTTGGAGGAAGACGTTAAGTGGGAGCGCCAAACTGCGCACTCCACTGCATATTAATATATTTTCCTACATTACATAACTATTGAATTTGACTACTCTACAGAAATTTTTATGTGAAAAGTGTTAAATAGTGATTATTAAATTGTAATTAGTCACAAATAATTTACAAATCATATAATAGACTTTTGCTAGAGATTATGATAAAATTTGTTTTGTTAATTTAAATTTTAATTTTAAAATTGTAACAGGCATAGATTTATGAAAAAATTAGATAAAAGGAGCAAAATAATAGGTGGAACTTAAAGGAGAAATAAGAGAAATTATTTTTCAAAATGAAATAAATAGTTATACAATTGCAGTTATAAAAACAGAAATTGAGGAACTTACTGTTGTGGGGTATCTTCCTTTTATAACAATTGGTGATTCATTAAAATTAGAGGGAAAATATGTAACACATCCTGAATATGGAAGACAATTTAAAATAGAAACTTTTGAAAAAATTATGCCAGAAACTTTAGATAGTTTAGAGAGATATTTAGCTAATGGTACTATAAAAGGGGTAGGGCCTACAATAGCTAAAAGAATTGTAGATTATTTTGGGCAGGAAACAATGTATGTTTTAAAATTTGAGCCTGAGAAATTAGCTGATGTAAAAGGAATAACAACAAGTAGGGCAACAGAGATTGCAACACAGTTTAATGAAAATTGGGAATTATGGCAAATTGTGGGGTTTCTAGAAAAATTTGGTATTGGGGTTCAGAATGCAAAAAATGTATATAAGGCATTGGGAATTAATGCAATTGAGGAAATAGAAGCTAATCCATATATTTTAATTGATGTTGCAAATAATGTAGATTTCAAATTAATAGATAAAATGGCATTAGAGATGGGAGTTGCTTTAAATAATGAAAAAAGAATTAGAAGTGGAATTAAATATGCATTAATTAGAGCAACATATAATGGTCATTGTGCTGTTTTGAAAGAAAACTTATATCAGTTTGTTAAAGATTTATTAAATGTAGAGTTTGATGATATAGAAAATGCAATAATAAATATGAGAGCTAAAAAAGAGGTATATTTGGAAGAACGTGATGAAAAAATATGGGTGTATTTATATTATTATTATGAAGTAGAGGAAAATATTGCTGGTAAATTATTAACTTTAGATAAAGCAAAAAATATAAAAAGAATTTCTAATTTAAGTAAAGAAATAAAAGAAATAGAGAAAAAAACAAATATATTTTTATCAGAGAAACAAAAAGAAGCAATTGAAGCTGTTAATAATAATAATGTGTGTATAATTACAGGTGGGCCAGGTACAGGAAAAACAACAATTATAAAAACAATAATAGAAATATATAAAAAACACAAGAAAAAAACTGTATTATGTGCACCAACAGGAAGAGCTGCTAAAAGGATGACAGAAACAACAGGAGAGGAAGCCAAAACTTTACATAGGTTATTAGAGATAGGAAAAATAGAAGAAGAAGGAAATTATGAAAATATAGATTTTGATATAGCACCATTAGATGCAGATGTTGTAATTATAGATGAGATGTCTATGGTAGATGTTTTTTTAATGAATTATTTAGTAAAAGCATTATATCAAGGAACAAAACTAATATTAGTAGGAGATGTTGATCAATTACCATCAGTGGGTCCAGGAAATGTATTAGAAGATTTAATAAATTCAGAAAAAATAACAACTATTACATTAAATAAAATATTTAGACAAGCTGCCAAAAGTAAAATAATATTAAACTCTCATAGAATAAATAATGGAGAAATTTTCATAAAAAAAGGCGAAATTGAAGATGAGCTAAATGAAGATTTCTTTTATATAAAAGAAAATAATCAAGAAAAAATCTTAGAACAGGTGATATCACTTTGTAGTGGTAGATTAAAAAAAATGGGAGATTATGATTTTTTTAAAAACATTCAAGTTATCACACCAACTAAAAAAGGATTACTAGGTACAAAGGATTTAAATAAAGCTTTACAAGAAAAATTAAATCCACATGAAGAAACAAAAAATGAAAAAAATGTATTAGGTACTATATATAGAGTTGGAGATAAGGTAATGCAAATAAAGAATAATTATGATATATTATGGGAGAAAAATGGTAATGCTTCAGAAAAAGGTACAGGTGTTTTTAATGGAGAGCTAGGAATAATTGAAAAAATTGATGATATGGAAAAACAAATAAAAGTTAAATTTGATGATAAAATTGTTTGGTATCAATATGCAGAACTTGATCAATTAGAACATGCATATGCAATTACTGTTCATAAAGCTCAACGGAAGTGAGTTTGATGTTGTAATAATACCAATTTCACCATCTGCACCAATGTTATTAACTAGGAATTTATTATATACAGGAATGACAAGAGCTAAAAAAATGCTTATAATAGTTGGTTATGCTAGTGTTATTGAGTTTATGATAGGTAATATTGACTGTAAAAAAAGAAATACTGGATTAGAATTTAAATTAAGAAATTGGGAAAAAGATAAATTTTTTTAAACTAAAAATGGGGGACAGAGATGATTTTTTTTAAAACCATCTCTGTCCTTATTATTATATGAAAAATTAATATTATTAGTATAAATGTAATATTAAAACAATTTATTAGAATAAAAAATCAGGAGGGCGTGATATGAATTTTATGGAAAATGTTTTAAATATAATATTTCCACCAGTTTGTGGATTTTGTAATGAAATTAATAAAAATTTTTTATGTGATAAATGTAAAAGAAAATTTGATGAAATAAAAATAAGTAATATTGAAGATTATAATGATATTCCAGTTTACTTTAATGAACATTATTATTTATTAAAATATGAAAATGAAGTTAGAGACTTTATTATAAAGTATAAATTTCAAGAAATTTCATATTTATATAAAAGTTTTGCTAAAATTATAGTAAATGATGAGATTTTTAATAATCAATTTATAAACAAATATGATTGTATTATAAGTGTACCTATTCATAATAAAAGATTTAAAACCAGAGGTTATAATCAAAGCAAACTCATAGCCAAAGAAGTTGCCAAACTTTGTAAAAAGGATTTTTATGATAATGTATTAATAAAAAGTAAAAATATTGTTGCACAAAGCACATTAGATAAACTTGGAAGAATAGGCAATATTAAAAATGCTTTTTCAAATGGTAAAAATTCATCCTTTATAAAAAATAAAAAAGTGGCCTTATTTGATGATATTTTTACAACAGGTGCAACAAGTAATGAATGTGCTAAGATTCTAAAACAATTA
Source organism: uncultured Clostridia bacterium (assembly GCA_947581895.1). Classification (GTDB taxonomy): domain Bacteria; phylum Bacillota; class Clostridia; order TANB77; family CAG-508; genus CAG-492. The sequence goes on from CANPWE010000010.1 coordinate 10,928, forward strand.
CAAGCAAGTAATATAGGAATTTTTACTTTAGCAAAAGATTAAATTTCACATTACATAATTATTGAATTTGACGGCTTACTACCACTTTCCGGCTACTCAAAAGACGAAAATGTTAAACAACTATTAAAAAAATTCGACAAAATATTGCAATAAAATACACAGACTGTTATAATAAAAATGAGCACAAAAAAAAATAACACAATAAAAAAAGCGGAGGATAAAATGGGAGATATAAACGTATTTACTGGACCTATGAAATGTGGGAAAAGTCATGTAATTATGCAAGAAGCAAAAAGACAAATGATAGCAGGAAAAACAATTCAAATATTTAAACCAGGTATTGATTGTAGATTTTCAAAAGACTATATTCAAGATAGAAATGGAAATAAATTAAAAGCAGTTAACATAGATAATATAGATGAAATAAAAGATTATGATGCAGATGTATACATAATAGATGAATTTCAATTTTTAAATGGAGATGTAAAAATAATAGAAGATTTAGCAGAACAGGGAAAAAAGTTTTTTATAGCAGGATTGAATCTTACAGCTGAGAAAAAACCTTTTGGCAAAATGGGAGATTTACTATGTGTTTCAGACCATGTAACAACTATGACATCAATATGTGATATTTGTAAAAGAGATAATGCGATTTTTAGTTTTTATAAAGGTGATACAAAATGTGGAGATATTGAAATAGGAGATTCAGATTATATTCCAGTATGTAGAGAATGTTATAATGAAATGGTAAAAAAATATAAATGTAATAAGTAATAATTAAAAGAATTATACCATAGAAGGGGAGGTTATGGTTAATATGAAAAAGTTTTTAAAAACATTTTCTAAAATTTTAATTATATTATCATTAATAGGATGTTTATGTATACCGATTTATGCTAATAAAAGTCATGCAGATGCTGGTTATCATACGAATTATAGTGGTGGCTCATCATCTTCAAGTGGTTCATCAAGCTCGTATAGTTCAGACAGAAGTAGTAGTAGTTCATCAAGCTCGTATAGTTCAGGAGGCAGTCATTCAAGTAGTTCAGGAGGTGTTGATGATAGCATATTAAGAATTCCCATTGCTATAGCGATACCAATTTTTGTTATTATTATAGTAATAATGCATAATAAATCATTAGAAATTATAAAATCTATAGGTAAACCAAATAAATTATATTCAAATAAATTTGCAATTGATATGCTTAAAAAGATATTACCAGACTTTAATGAAGAACAATTTTTACAAAATGGATATAAAATATTCCTTGATGTAGAAGATGCATGGATGAATTTTGATCTAGAAAAAGTTCGTGATGTTATAACAGATGAAATGTTTAATATGTATGAATCTCAACTTTCTAGTATGGAAATTAAAGGTGAACAAAATATAATGGAAGGTTTTGAATTAAAAGATTGTGCTATATCAAATTGTAGCCAAGAAAATGACAATATTGAAGTTACAACAAAATACATTATAGAATTCTATGATTATATTATAGAAAAATCTACTGGAAATGTATTAAGAGGAAGTAAATCAATAAAATTAAGAATGCACTATGATTTAACATTTATAATGAGTAATAAAGAAGTAAATATAGATAAATGTCCAAATTGTGGAGCACCATTAAAGATTAATTCAGCTGGAGTTTGTGATTTCTGTGGTTCAAAGATTATTGGAGAAAATACAAATTGGGTAATGTCAAAAAAAGTTTGTACAGCTCAAGAAGACGTATTCTAATAAAAAAAGATTAGAAAAAAGAGGTAAAAAAATATTGCCTCTTTTTTTCTAATGTGATATGTTATTGATTATAAATGTAATAATAGAAAAAGTCTGTATAGTAAATTAAGTAATAGTCTTAAAAATTAACAAAATATTAATAAGGTTTATAGGTAAATCCTTTATAAAAAATCTAAATATTATTAAAAATGGAAGTATTAAAATATGAGTGTTTTGGAAAACTTAATAAGTGAAGATAGTGAATTTTCAGAGTCAAAATTTAAAGCAAAAGTAGATAATATATTTATACAATTATATACAGCAGTAATGAGACAAGATTTACAAAAGGTAAAACATTTTTTATCAGATGAAGTATATGAAAAATATAATAAAAAAATTCAAAATGCACAAAACAATAATCAAATTCAAATTTATGATGAACTAAATGTTTCAGATACAGATATTATAAATATTACAGAAACAGAAGATAAATTTATAATACAAGTTAGTTTATTAACAAAATATTTAGATTACATAATAACAAAAGATACAAGAAAATATGTTTCTGGAAATAGAGATGTAAGAACAGAAAAAAGAGTAAATTTAAATTTTTCAAAAATAAAAAATGCAAAACAACAAGAATCAGTACGTAAATGCCCAGGATGTGGTGCTAATATGGATATTAATAAAAGTGGTGTTTGTGAATATTGTGGAACTGTATATACATTAAAAGAATATGATTGGATTTTAGATAGTATAAATGATTAAAATATTATTATTTATATGAAAATTTTTTATTAAAAAAGAGAATAACATAAAATCCTGCATAAATTTTTCCTAAATTGTAATAATAAAAATATAAAATGAAAACAAGGAGGGAAAAAATGAAAGCAACTGGAGTAGTTAGAAGAATAGATGATTTAGGAAGAGTTGTTATTCCAAAAGAAATAAGAAAAACTTTAAGAATAAAAGAGGGAGATCCTTTAGAAATATTTACAGATAAAGAAGGAGAAATAATATTAAAAAAATATTCTCCAATAGGCGAACTTTCAGAATTTGCAACAGAATATGCTGAAACTCTTGCAAAAACCACAGGACATATAGCATGTATAACAGATAAAGATACAGTAATAGCAGTATCAGGAGGTTCAAAAAAAGAATATTTAGAGCAAGGAATAAGCCCTGAATTAGAGCAAATAATGGATGAAAAAGAAAATTATACAAGTAAAGAAAATAATGATATTGCAATCCCTATTACAAAAAATGAAAATAACAGTAAAAAAAATAATGCACAAGTAGTATATCCTATAATAGCAGATGGAGATGTAATAGGTACAGTTATATTATTATCAAAGGATGAAAATACAAAAATGACTGAAGTAGAACAAAAAGTAGTGCAATCAGCAGCTAGTTTTTTGGGAACTCAGATGGAATTATAAAATTTTTAGTTTTTATTAGGGTTAGGAATTATTTTAAATTTTTAAAATAATTCCTAACCCTAAAATATTACAAATATATTAAATTTATATTACATTTGTAATATTTGTTACAAATAAAGACATAATATGGTAATATATAATTAAGAAGTTATCTGAGCAAGAGAGGAGAATATTATGTGGAAAGTTACAAATGAAAAAAGTTTAGTCAAAGTTGATAATGGTTTTTTCTCAAAAGTAAAAAGATTTTGGTTTAATGTTTTTTCTAAAAAGAGAAATAAGAAAAAGAAAAATGAGGAATACAAAGAAATAGAGATGGTTATTGAAGAAATGCCTAAAGAAGAAACTATAAGCAAAGGTAACAGATTATTTAATTATGATGCAGAAGATAACACCTCAAATAATGTTAATAGTGAAGATATTGACGAAAATAAAAATATAAATAGTGAAAACAATTATTCAGAAAATATTTCTGTAAATAATGAAGTTATGTATGATACTGTAGAAGTGAAAAATGATGAAGATGATATGGAAATTACTTTTCTTTTTGAAAAAAAACCACCTAAAAGTGCATTAGAAGAAAGAGAAGAATTAGAAAGAAAATTAATGAATTATTATGCAAGTATAAAAGATAAAATTTAGAGATTATGTAAAATGATATAATATAAAATGAAAAATATACATAAAAAGTTAAAATATATTATTAAAAATAATTTAACAAAATTGTGAAAAAATAGAAAGAATACTTGAAAAGTATTCTTTTTTGTTATACAATAAATCTAGTTGTGTAATACAACTGTTATGTGATGCAAAAAAGCATCGGAAGGAGGAATTTTTATGTCAGTTAAAGTGGCTATTAATGGATTTGGGCGTATAGGACGTCTAGCATTTAGACAAATGTTTGGAGCAGAGGGGTATGAAATTGTTGCAATCAATGATTTAACAAGCCCAAAGATGTTAGCTCATCTATTAAAGTATGATTCTGCACAAGGAACATACTCTAAAGCAGATACAGTTTTTGCAGGAGAAGATTCCATAACTGTCGATGGAAAAGAAATAAAAATATATGCAAAGCCAAATGCAGCAGAATTGCCTTGGGGAGAAATAGGAGTTGATGTAGTATTAGAATGTACAGGTTTCTACACAACAAAAGAAAAAGCCCAAGCACATATTGATGCAGGAGCTAAAAAAGTTGTTATTTCAGCACCAGCTGGGAGTGATTTACCAACAGTAGTTTTTGGTGTTAATGAAAATATATTAAAACCAGAAGATACTATAATATCAGCAGCATCTTGTACAACAAACTGTTTAGCACCAATGGCTAATGCTTTAAATAAATATGCACCTATTCAATCAGGAATAATGTCAACAATACATGCTTATACAGGTGATCAAATGTTATTAGATGGACCTCATAGAAAAGGTGATTTAAGAAGAGCTAGAGCAGCAGCTTGTAATATAGTTCCTAATTCAACAGGAGCAGCTAAAGCAATAGGATTAGTTATTCCTGAATTAAATGGAAAATTAATAGGTTCAGCTCAAAGAGTGCCAGTTCCAACAGGCTCAACAACAATTTTAACAGCAGTTGTTAAAGGAAAAGATATAACACCAGATAGTATAAATGCAGCTATGAAAGCTTCAACAAATGAATCATTTGGTTATACAGACGAACCATTAGTTTCATCAGACATTATAGGAATTAAATATGGTTCATTATTTGATAGTACTCAAACAATGGTAACAAAAATTTCTGATGATTTATATCAAGTTCAAGTTGTAGCTTGGTATGATAATGAAAATTCTTATACAAGTCAAATGGTAAGAACTATTAAATATTTTGCAGAATTAGCATAAGATTAGATTTTGGGACGGCCTGTAAATTTTTAGCAAAAAAGGGGACGTCCCTAAATTTCATTATAAAAGAAAGAGGTGCTTTTAAGGTGAATAAGAAAACTATCAAAGATATAGATTTAAAAGGAAAGAAAGTCATTGTAAGATGTGATTTTAATGTTCCATTAGATGAAAATGGAAATATTACAGATAATAGAAGAATAGTAGGTGCTTTAGACACTATTAAATATTTATTAGAACAAAATGCAAAAATAATTTTGGTTTCTCATTTAGGTAGACCAAAGGGAGAAGTTAAACCAGAATTTTCTTTAAAACCAGTAGCAAATGAATTATCTAAATTATTAGGTAAAGATGTAAAACTTGCAACAGATATAATTGGAGAAAGTGCAAAACAATTAACTTCACAAATGGCTGATGGAGATATTGTATTACTTGAAAATGTTAGATTTGACGCAAGAGAGGAAAAAAATGATTTAGAATTTGCTAAAGAACTAGCTTCAATGGCTGAAATATATGTAAATGATGCATTTGGTACAGCACATAGGGCACATAGTTCAACAGCAGGAATAGCTCAATATTTACCAGCTGTATCAGGTTTTTTAATGGAAAAAGAATTAAATTTCTTAGGAACAGCTTTAGAAAATCCAGAAAGACCATTTGTTGCAATTTTAGGTGGTGCTAAAGTATCAGATAAAATTGCAGTTATAGATAATTTATTAGGAAAAGTTGATTCTTTAATAATTGGTGGTGCAATGGCAAACACATTTATTAAGGCAATGGGATATAATGTAGGAAAATCTTTATGTGAAGATGATAAACTAGATTTAGCAAAAGATTTAATGGAAAAAGCAAAATCAAAAAATGTTAAATTAATATTACCAATAGATGCAAAACTAGGAAAAGAATTTAATAAAGATACAGAGAGTCAAACAGTTGATATTGCAAATGTTCCAGATGATTGGAGTATTTTTGATGTTGGACCTAAAACAATTGAATTATATAAATCTGAATTAGAAAAAGCTAAAACAGTAGTATGGAATGGTCCAGTAGGTTTATTTGAATTTGATCAATTTGCAGTTGGAACAAATTCTGTAGCTGGTATATTAGCTGAATTAAATAATAGTATAACAATCATAGGTGGAGGAGATTCAGCAGCAGCTGTTGAAAAATCTGGTTTAGCTAATAAAATGACTCATATTTCAACAGGTGGAGGAGCTTCTTTGGAATTTTTAGAAGGTAAAAAATTACCAGGTGTAGAATGCTTACAAGATAAATAAAAAATACGTGTGAAAGTGAGGAACAAAAATGAGAAGAAAAGTAATTGCAGGAAACTGGAAAATGAATATGCTTCCAAATGAAGCAATAGCATTTATTGAAAGTTTAACACCATTAGTAAAAGATACAGAAAATGAAGTAATATTATGTGTTCCATATACTGATTTATTTTACAGTTTATTAACAGCACAAGGAACAAATATCAAAATAGGTGCACAAAATATGCACTTTGAAGAAAGTGGAGCATATACTGGAGAAGTTTCAGGAAAAATGTTAAAATCTATAGGAGTAGAATATGTAATAATAGGACATTCTGAAAGAAGACAATATTTTGCTGAAACAGATGAAACAGTTAATAAAAAAATCAAAACAGCTTTAGCAAATGAATTAAAACCAATAGTATGTGTTGGTGAAACATTAGAACAACGTGAAAGTGGAAAAACAGAAGAAATAATTACAACACAAACATGTTTAGCTTTAGAAGGATTAAAACCAGAAGATTTAAATAAAGTAATAATAGCATATGAACCAATTTGGGCTATTGGAACAGGAAAGACTGCAACATCAGAAGATGCTAATAATAGTATAAAATCAATTAGAAATGAAATTGCAAAATTATATGGAAATGAAGTTGCAAATGAAATAATAATTCAATATGGTGGAAGTGTAAAATCTTCAAATGCTAAAGAATTATTTACTACATCTGATATTGATGGAGGATTAGTTGGAGGAGCAAGTTTAAAACCTGATGAATTTGCTAAAATAGTTAATTATATGAACTAAATTCTCAAGAGTTTGTTATAAAAAAAATTATCTAAGAAAATGTGATAAATAATTTTCTTAGATAAAAAATAAAAAAATAAAAATAAAAAGGATGTTGAAAATGAATTTTCTTGAAAAAAAACAAAATAACAATAGTGGTGATAAACACTATTATAATGTATATGATAAAAATGGAAAATTTATACGAACCATAGATGTAAAAGATGAAAAAAGCCTATCAGATGAATATTTACATGGTGTTACATGTTTTGTAATTAATGAAAAAGGAGAAGTTCTTATGCAAGTTAGAGCAGACACAGAATTAACTCCAGGAAAAATAGATTTAATATCTGGACATGTAGATGGTGAAGAAACACCTACACAGGCTGTTATAAGAGAATTATATGAAGAAGTTGGAATTGAAAATATAGATGCTACACAAATAATTAAAGTAAATGAATTATCTAAACCTTTAGGTTTTGCAAGTAAGGGAAAAATAAGAAACTTTTTTATAGATTTTTATTTTTTACGAACAAAAAAACAGAATTTTACAATTCAACTAGAAGAAGTAGAATCATTAAAATGGGTAGATATGGAAGAAGCATTTGAAATGATTAGAAGTGGTGAAACAAAATTTCCGAAACAAGGTAAATCAGTAAATTATGAACCAATATTTAGTAATATAAGACAAATTTATTTAAATAAAAATCCAAGAGTAAAGAAGGTTTTGGGAGAATGATAGTAATATTATCTGGAATAACAGGTGCAGGAAAATCATATTTAAAAAAGCATATAATTAGTAAACTAAACTTTAGAAATATCGTAATTATTACAACTAGAGCAAAAAGGGTTAATGAAGTTGAAGGTGTTGATAAGCATTTTGTTACAGAAGAAGAATTTGAACAATTAAAACAAGAAGGGAAAATATCTGTTCCATTTGAGTTTTTAGGGCACAAATATGCATATTATACAAAAGACTTATTATCAAATGAAAATGGTGTAACAGAATTACATTATAGCACAATAGATGAGTTTAAAAAAATTGCAAAAGATGTGGTATCAATCTATATAAAACCAGATAATGTTGAAAACGCAAAAAAACAGTTAAAACTTAGGTGTTTATCAAAAACTGTGGAAAAGTTCAGATTAAAAGAGATTAAAGAACAAATAAGAGAGTTTGAAAAAAATGGTAAATTACGAAAAAAATTTGACTATATTATATCTAATGATTATACAAAAGAATCATTAGATAGCTCTATAGAACTAATTAAAAACATTGAAGAAAGGAGATATGTTAGAACCTAAAATAATAAAGGACTAACAATTAGGTGAAAAGAAATGGAAAAGAAGGTTACAATGTTAATGATATTAGATGGGTTTGGAAATAATTCAAATGAGAAAGGTAATGCAGTAAAATTAGCAAACACTCCTAATATTGACAAACTAATGAAAACATGCCCAACTACAGAAATCTATACAAGTGGTTTAGCTGTTGGACTTCCAGAAGGACAAATGGGAAATTCTGAGGTAGGACACACAAATATTGGAGCAGGAAGAGTTGTATACCAAGAATTAACAAGAATAACAAAGTCAATAGAAGATGGAGACTTTTTCAGTATACCAGAATTTGTAAAAGCTATAGAAAATTGTAAACAAAATAATTCTAAATTGCATATAATGGGATTAGTTTCAGATGGTGGTGTTCATAGCCATATTCGTCATTTATTTGGTTTACTAGAATTAGCAAAGAGAAAAGATTTTGAAGATGTATATGTTCATTGTTTCTTAGATGGAAGAGATACTCGGACCTGCATCAGCAGAAAACTATATAATGCAATTACAAGATAAAATGAAAGAAAAAGGTGTAGGAAAAATTGCTTCTATATCTGGAAGATTTTATGCAATGGATAGAGATAATAGATGGCAAAGAATTCAAAAAGCATATGATGCAATGGTAAATGGAATTGGAGAAAAAGCAACATCAGCAATATCAGCAATAGAAAGCTCATATCAAAAAGAAGTATTTGATGAATTTGTTGTACCAACAGTTATTTGTAATGGAGATAAACCAATTGCAACTATTGATAAAAAAGATTCTGTCATATTTTTTAATTTTAGACCTGATAGAGCGAGAGAAATAACAAGAACATTAGTTGACCCTGAATTCAAAGAATTTGAAACTAAAAAATTAGATTTATGTTTTGTATGTATGAGACAATATGATGAAACAATACCAAATGTTAATATAGCATTTAAACCAAATGTATTGGTAAACACTTTTGGCGAATATATAAGCAAAAAAGGATTAACACAATTACGTATAGCAGAAACTGAAAAATATGCACATGTAACATTCTTTTTTAATGGTGGAGAAGAAAAACAATATAAAGGTGAAGATAGAATATTAGTTCCATCACCAAAAGTAGAAACATATGATATGAAACCAGAAATGAGTGCTGGTGAAGTAACAGAAAAAGTTATTGAAGCAATTGAATCTAAAAAATATGATTCAATCATATTAAATTATGCAAACCCTGATATGGTAGGACATACAGGAAGTTTAGAAGCTGCTATTAAAGCAATTGAATTTATAGATGGATGTGTAGGAAAAGTTGTTAAAGCATTAAATGATGTAGATGGAGTAGTTTTAATTACTGCAGACCACGGAAATTCAGAACAAATGATTGATTACAAAACAGGAGAACCACATACAGCTCATACTACTAACCCAGTTCCACTAATATTAGTTGGAATGGAAAATGTTAAACTAAAATCAGGAAGACTAGCAGATTTAGCACCAACTATGCTAGATATTATGGGATTAGAAAAACCAGAAGAAATGTTAGGAGATAGTTTATTATTAAGAAAATAATAGAATTTTAATTAAAATGTTTAATAAAATAATAGAATTTTAGTTAGAATGTTTAATAAAATAATAGAATTTTAGTTAGAATGTTTAATAAAATAATAGAATTTTAGTTAGAATGTTTAATAAAATAATAGAATTTTAATTAGGATATTTAATAAAATAATGAAATTTTAGTTAGGATGTTTAATAAAATTTAATAAAAAATGTAGAAAAAGAAGTTAATAGTTTTACTATATATAAAAGCAAATAGTGAAATAAATCTAAGATTATAAGGAGGTATATAATGGAAAATATGCCAGATATAAAAAAAATATACACTGGTATTCAACATCAACTAAGTAATTTAATACCCGAAAAATGGGAAAGCATATATTTATATGCATCAGTAATGAAACAATTAAATAATTTAGAAACATGGGAAATGTATTTTTATTATATACCTAAAGGTCTTTTAAAAAAGAATCCTATTAATGTATATGAAGTGCCAAGTCGATTTAATGTTGATGAAGAAGAATATTTGGAACTTGTAGATAATTTATGTAATACAATAAGGGTATTACATAAAGAATATCAGGAAGTATATGAAAAAAATTGGTCAAACATGGTAATAACTATAAAAGATTCTCAATTTTTGGTTGAGTATAATGATGATAATCTTATGAAATCAGAATATAAAAGTAAAGATAGGCATATTATATTCAAACATAAATATTTAAATATTCCAATTCAAAGTTTTTCTAAAGAGGAAAGGGAGATTATACAAGGTTATTTAAATAATGAGGAATATAAAATAACTTATGATAGGTATTTTGAATATATACCTAAAGAAGAAGAAGTACATAATTATATTGAGTATGAAAAAGATGATGTGGTTGAAGAAAATGTTTATGCAACTCAATTATTAGAAACACAAAAGAAAAAAATTGGAATTTTTAGTATGTTAATAAATTGGATTAAACGTAAAAGAAGACATGAAAAGGCATTAGCTGAACCTGTTGATAAACAATCTATAGAACCTAAAATACAAATATTAAATTAAACTACTAAAAAAACACAAATAAAATGTGGATAAATTGTATAAAATGTGAAAAAATGGTATAAAATGTGTAGAAAAATCTGAAAATTATATCATAAAAGTTAAAATTTTATACAAAATAGAAAATTTACTAATTTTTAATATAAAAATTAAAAAAAGTATAGATTAAAATATAAATATGTGTTATTATAATAGCATGCAATCTCAATACAAATTGGGGTATCGCCAAGCGGTAAGGCATCGGACTCTGACTCCGACATTCCTGTGTTCGAATCACAGTACCCCAGCCAATTAAAATTTATATAAAAATATTTAAATTCATGTATTGCAAAAAAAAGATTTTTATGTTAAAATCAAAAAAAATTTGTGAAAAAGCAAAAAGGAAAGGATGAATATTATGAAAAAATTATTATCAACAATACTAATAGTATTAATTGCAACATTTGTGTTAGGAACAGCATCAAATGCAACAACAAAAAATGAATTAAAGGCATACTTATTACATGACCAAGGAATTGCAGGAAGTGATTTAATCATTCGTAATGCAGATAAAGTAAAAGTTGAAAGATTCTTTAACAGAATGGACATGACAGATGCTCAAGCAACTGAAATAAAAACATATGTTGATGCAGCAATAACATTAATGACATCTGATGGAGCAACAGAACCAAATGAATTAAGTACAAGAGCTAAAAAGGAAAAATTATTATCATTGGCTCAACAAGCAGCAGCAGTATTAGGGTTAACAGTTTCTTATGATTCAACAGAAACAAGATTAGATATATATAAAGATGGTGAATTATATGATTCACTTAATTGGGGAGTACCACCAACAACAAAAAACACTACAACAACAGCTACTACTCAAACAAATAAAAAGACAAAAATAGGAACATCAGAACCTTCATTAGTTAAAACAGGTTCAACAAATTATGAATATGTTATTGCAGCAGGTGTAGTATTAATTGCCGGTATTACATTAGTTGTAGCTAGAAAGAAAAGCCTAAATGCAGTTGCTTAATATAAAAAATACGAAAGATCCAGTAAAATGGAAAATAATAGAAGCAATTATTATTGATATAATAGTTGCTTTTATTAGTATTATTATAATTATATCAGCAATAAAAATACTATTTGGAAAACAAATAAAAACGGCAATAAATTATGTTGATATGGTATCAATAAATACAGATAATAAAATAATAAAAGACATAAAATTTGATGAAGAAACTAAAACCATAATTACATATCCTGAATATGGGACAAGATATGGAAACATAAAAATTGATTCATTAAATATAGCACTACCATTATATTATGGTGATAAATTAAGTATTCTAAAAAATGGAGTAGGTCAATCAAGTGGTGCATATTTTCCTGGAGAAGGAGGCTCTATAATATGTATGGGGCATAATAATAAAACATTTTTGTATGATCTTCCTAATATAAAAACAAATGAAATAATAGAAATAAATACTACATATGGTGATTTTAAATATCAAGTATATGAAACAAAAATAGTTAATATGTATGATGTAGATGAATTACCAATACAACATGATGAAGAAATCTTAATGTTATATACATGTTATCCTGTAGATACATTAGGAAATAAAAAAGATAGATTTGTAGTATATGCAAAAAAAATAGATAATTAAAAAAGGAATGAGAGGAAAAATGGCAATAGCAAAAAAAATAATATCATATATATTAGCTATAGTATTTTCTATATGTGTAATTATAGCTGTATTATTAATATGTATTAATAATAGTTTATTTAGCAAAACATATATAAAAAAAGAATTAAGAAATACTGATTATTATTACTATGTTTATTCAATTATTGAAGAAAGTTGTAATAATACTTTTCTACAATCTGGTTTTGAAAGTAAAGTTTTTGATAATGTAATTACTGAAAAAGAAGTACAAGAGGATATTGATAATTTAATAGATTGTTTATACGATAATAAAAAGGTAGATATTTCAACAGATTCAATAAAACAAACATTAAATGAAAATATTCAAAAAGAAATAGAAGAAAGAAATTATGTTGTAAGTGAAGAAACACAATCAGATATAAATGAATTTGTAAATACAATATTAGATACATATAAAAATCACATTATTTATTCTCAAGAAGTTGTTGACCAAATAAGTCAATACTTAAAAAAAGTTACAGATATCGCAAAAATTGCGATGATTGTATTAAGTGTGACAACATTAGTTTTGGCAGTAATAATATTTATACTAAATAGACCTTCTTTGGGTGTAGGTTTATTTATATCAGGGATATTTTTTATTATAGTTAAAGTATATTCAGGAGTAAATGTAGCTATAAATAATGTATTAATTTTGAATTGGGCATTTTCTAAAACAATGACATATATATTAAATCAGTTATTGAAAAATTTATTTACTACAGGAATTATGTTGACAATAGCTGGTATTATAATAATAATAGTGGAAGAAATAGCAAAAATATACAAATTAAACCAAAAGTCACTTGAAAAAAAGTCCAAAATTTGATATAATATTACACAGACTATATTATGAAGAAAGAGTGGAAGATATGGAAGAATTAGATTTGAAGCAATTATTTAAAATTTTTTGGAACAAAAGATTACATATTATAGCTATAGTAATAATATTTTCAATAATAGGTGCAATATATTCATTTTCATTTGTAAAACCAAAATATCAAGCATATACAACATTAGTTCTTGTTAAATCAGATATAGTACCTAATGGAGAAGAATATGACTCTACAATGTCACAAAGTATTACACAATCTGATTTAAGTCTAAACCAAAATTTGATATCTACATATAGTGAATTGGTTAAAACAAAAAATGTATTAAGAGAAGTTATTAAAATATTAAAACTAAAAGTTAGTGAAGATGAACTAAGGAATAATGTAGCAGTAAGTTTAGTTGCTGATACAGATATATTAAAAATAACAGTTACAAATTCAAATGCACTAGATGCTAAAAATATTGCAAATGCAACAGCTAAAGTATTTTCTGAAAGAATTGCTGAAATCTATAACATAAATAATGTATATATAGTAGATGAAGCAGAAGAACCAGCAGAACCATATAATATATCACATAAAAGAGATATAATTATATTTATGTTAGTTGGATTAATAATCGCAGTAGCATATGTATTATTAGCAAACTTACTTGATACAACTGTAAAATCTACAGAAGAAATAGAAAAAGAACTAGGAATTTCTGTATTAGCATCAATTCCTGAAATAAAAGAAGATACTAAAATGTTAAGTAGTAAAGGAGGTAATTATTAATGCAAAACGAAATAATAACATTTACATCTCCAAAGGCATCAGCATCTGAAATATTTAGAACATTAAGAACTAATGTACAATTTATGAATGTAAGCTCAGAACAAAAATCCATATTATTTACAAGTACACAAGCAGGAGAAGGAAAAAGCTGGATATCAGCAAATTTAGCCATTACATTTGCACAAGCAGGTAAAAAGGTTATATTAGTTGATACAGATATGAGAAGAGGAAGACAACATGAAATATTTGAATTACCAAATAATAAAGGTTTATCAAATTATCTAATTTTGTCAACAAAAAATCCAAAAGATGAATTACATGAATATATTCAAAAAACAGCTATAGATAATTTATATGTAATGACATCTGGAATAGTGCCTCCAAATCCATCAGAATTATTAACAAGCAAAAAAATGATTGATTTAATAAAAACATTAGAAGAAATGGCAGATATAGTAATATTTGATTCAACTCCTAGTACAATGGTAACAGATGCAATGGCAATATCAAGATATGTTGGTTCTACATTAATTGTAGCATCTTATAAAAAAACAAAAATGGAAACATTAAAACAAATAAAAAAGAATATAGAAAATGTAGGTGGAAAAGTTAGTGGAATAATATTAAATAGAACACCAGCAAATAAAAAAGAATATGGTAGGTCATATTATTATGAAAGTTCTATGGTATCTTCAGGAATGAAATGGAGAAGAAATCCAAAAATATCTCAAGGTTTTCGTAGGTTTGGTAAAAAGGCATCTGAAGAGGAAGAACTTAAAGTACAACAAATAAAACAAAAACTTGATGAAGTTGATGAAAAACAGAAAATAAATGAACAAAAAAATATAAATGATGAAGAATTAAATGGTCTATTAAAACAATTAGCAAAATATATAGACAACAAATAATAGAATAAGTAACAATTATTATTAGTTAATTAATGGTTATGATTGTAAACAAAATAGTGAAGGAGATTTAGTATGATTGATATACATACTCATTTATTAAATGGTGTTGATGATGGTGCAGAAAATACAATAGAATCATTAACTAACTTAAAATTAGCACAAGAAGCGGGATTTACAGACATAATATTAACACCACATTACATAGAGGATTATTATGAAAATGATTATCAGAGTACAAAAATCAAAATAGAAGAACTGAAATCAAAATTATATGATAACAATATTTCCATAAAATTGTATCAAGGAAATGAAGTATATATTTCAGATTCGATAGGAAAATTAATACAAAATAATATTGTATCAAACCTTGCAGGAAGTAAGTATTTATTATTTGAATTACCACAAAAAAATAAGATATTAAATTTAGATAATTTGATTATGGAAATAAAATACTCAGGATGTATACCTGTATTGGCACATCCTGAAAGATATACTTTTATTCAACAAAATCCAAATGAAATTGCAAGATTGATTTCAAAAGGAGTATTAATACAAAGTAATTATGGAAGTATAATTGGACAATATGGAAAAGAAGCAAATAAAACTATAATAAAATTATTAAAAAATAATATGGTACATTTTTTAGGGTCAGATACTCACAAAAATGGTCATATATATTCAAATTTCAATCATATAAAAAAAGAACTTTTAAAATATATTAATGAATATAAATTATTAGAATTAACAACAAACAATGCGATGCATATACTAAATGATGATGTTATTAAAATTCAAGAACCAACTTTAATTAAAAAAAATTGGTTCTTTACATAAGAAAAAGCATCTTATTATTAATTAATGATTTGATAATTAGATGCTCTTTTATTATATTATTTAACTACAAAAGGAATATTTTATTAAATTATACTCGTACTATTAATAGTATTTGTTGAGTCTAAATTAACATTTTTTGTTTCATTCCATTTTGATTTCAAAAATGCAGAAGCTCCAAAATAAGCTGAGATGACAAAAATGCTAATACTTATAATTATTCCTAAAATTATAATTAAAATGACTTTTTTAACATTTTTCTTTGGTGTATAAACAATAAGTTGATTTTCCACTATAATCACTCCCATAAATATTAGTAATAATATTAAAAAATATTCATTTAATTTTTATAATAAATGTTATATACAATAAATAAGATTATATAATGTTTGTAAAAAAAAGTAAATAAAAATTAGAAAAATGTTGAAAAAAAAATATATATAAATTATAATATTGAAATTGGGAGAAGAATAAAATGAAAAAAATAATAAGATATATTTTAATTGTATTAATAATTTTAAATTGTATAGTAATATTTAAGTTTTCAGCGGAAAAATCAGAAAAATCAAATATGACAAGTGGAAGTGTTATAAATACTATTATTGAGATAAATCCGAAAACAAGAAACTTAAGTGAAAAAGAAAAAGAACAAGTGAGAACTAAAATAGCGGCACCAGTAAGAAAAACAGCACATTTTACAATATATACAAGTTTAGGAATGCTAATATACTTATGTGCAAGAACATTTGAAGGTGAAAATAAAAGAAAAATGTTATTAAGTTTAATACTAGCATTTTTATATGCTTGTACAGATGAAATACATCAACTTTTTGTACCAGGAAGATCTGGACAATTTAAAGATGTATGTATAGACTCATGTGGAGCGTTATTTGGTATTATATTAATATTTTTTATTTGTAAAATAATAAAAAAGAAAAAGGATATCTGAAAAAAGAAGAATAAAAAATCTGAAAAAAGAAGAAATAGACAATCTGAAAAAAAGCAACAGAAAATCTGACAAAAAAATTGAAAAATATATTGAAGTATAGTATAATAAACATTATACTAAAAAATGGAATATTGGTAAAATTTATTTATTCATAAAATAAATAGCAAAAGCCATAACAAAAATTTAATATATGGGGTGAAAAAAATGAATAATCTGGCAGTAGCTGAAGAAACGGGATTAATCGAAGTAAAACCTACAAAAAGAGATATCTTATTAAAAAATAAAATTGTACATGTGATAACTATTGTAACTAAAAGATTAATAGATATATGTGCAGGTTTAATAGGGGCAGTTGTATTAATACCATTAACAATAATTATATATATAATAAAAATAATAGATAATGATAAAGGACCATTATTTTTCTCTCAAGATAGAATAGGAAAAAATGGTAAATTATTTAAAATGTATAAATTTAGAACCATGGTTATAGGAGCAGATGAGATTCTAGAAAAGATATTACAAGAAGATGAAGAAGCAAGAAAAGAATATGAAAAAAATAAAAAATTAAAAAATGATCCTAGAATCACAAAAATTGGAAAATTTTTAAGAAGCACAAGTTTAGATGAGTTTCCTCAATTTATAAACGTTTTAAAAGGAGATATGAGTTTGGTAGGACCTAGACCATATTTACCTAAAGAAGAAGATGATATGGGATATTACTATTACTATATTACAAAATGTAAACCCGGAATAACAGGTTTATGGCAAGTATCTGGAAGGAGTGAACTTTGTTTTGAGGAAAGATTAGAGTTGGATCTAGAATATTATAGAGAAGATGTAGGAGTATTTAGTGATTTAGGATTAGTTGCGAAAACTGTACAGAAAACATTAAAAAGAGAGGGTGCAATATAAAAATGGCTAAGAAAAAAATTGTGCATATTGTTGAGGCTTTTGGAGGTGGAATATTTACATATCTTGTTGAGTTGACTAATTCTTTATGTGATGATTTTGATATTGTAATAGCATATGCAAAAAGAAAACAAACACCTAAAAATTTCGAAGAATATTTTGACAAAAGAATAAAATTCGTAGAAATAAGAAATTTTACAAGAAGCATAAATCCAATAAAAGATATAAAAGCAGGTATAGAAATATATAAACTCATAAAAAAAGAAAATCCGGATATTATACATATGCATTCTTCAAAAGCAGGTATAATTGGAAGACTTGTAATAAAACATAAAACCAAAATAAAAGAAGAAATAGCAGGTACAAAAGAAAATAAAGTAAAAAATAGAAAGCTATTTTATACACCTCATGGATATGCATTTTTAAAACAAGATGATTCAAAAATAAAAAGAGCCATATATAAAATGATAGAAAAAATAGTAGCACTCTTAAATAGAAATTGCAAAATAGTAGCATGTTCAAAAGGAGAATATGAAGAATCATTAAAATTACTTAAAAGTAGTACATATATAAATAATGGAATAAATACGAACAAAATAGATGAATTAGTAGATAAATCGGTTATCTATAAAACTAATATACATAATTTAAAAATTTGCATAATAGGTAGGATAGGGTATCAAAAAAACCCCCAATTATTTAATAGAATTGCAGAGCAATTTCCACATATTCAATTTACATGGATTGGTGATGGAGAATTACGTTCAACTTTGACAAGCAAAAATATAAAAATAATAGGATGGGTGGAAAGAAAAGCAGTTTTAAATGAGCTAGAAAAAAATGATATTTTTATATTACCATCTTTATGGGAAGGTTTGCCAATAGCACTACTTGAAGCTATGTATTTAAAAAAATTATGTATAGTTAGTAATGTTATTGGAAATAAAGATGTTATAGAAAACGGTAGAAATGGTTTTATTTGTGAAAATTTTCAAGATTATATTAACATAATTCAACAAGTTCAAAATGAAAAGTATAATTTAGATGAAATAGAAGAAAATGCTAATAAGGATATTTTAAAAGAGTATAATATTAAAGTTATGTGTGAAAAGTATGAAAAAATGTATATGTAAAAAATATATTAATATAAAGTTGTATAAAAGATGTTTAAGTGAATGATTATCTATAGATATAAAATTAATAATTAATTATGGAGGATTATAAAGTGGAAAAAAAGGATGTATCAATACAAATAGTTCGTATTTGTGCAATGTTTTCTATTATTATTTGTCATATTGTACAAGAACTAAATAATAATGCATTAGCTATGACTGCACAATTTTTCAATGTTGGAGTATACATATTTTTATTTATATCAGGTTATTTATATGGAAAAAAAGAAATTCATAATAAGGTAAAATGGATTATAGATAGAATAATAAAATTAATGATTCCAATATATTTATTTATGATACTACTCTTTGGAATTCATATACTTAAGGGAACATTTGAAGCGAAATTTATAATAATATACTTATTTGATTTACAGTATGTATTAGGCAATATAACTGGAGCAGCTCATTTATGGTTTATGACTGTAATTATGATTTGTTATATAATAACACCATCATTAGAAAAAATTAGAAAGAAAAATAAATATGCAACACTTAATATAATTGTATTGGTATTGGCTGTGATTAGTACATTAATAAATAAAAAATTAGGTCAAACAGTATTTTATGTATTAAGTTACTTATTAGGCTACACATATAGGAATAAAAAGCAAACGTTCAACTTTAAAGTAATTCCACTAACTATTTTAACAATAATAGCAATTATAATAAGAGTAATTTCTAAAATAAAAATAGATGAAACTTTATTATATGATGTAATAATTGTATCCAGTACACAAATTATTTTGGGTTTTGGGGTATTTTATATACTTAGACTAATAGTAAGAAAATGTATAACTGAATCAACTAAAGTAATAGAGCACTTAGATTGTATTAGTTTTTATATTTATATAACTCATTATATGTTTATGGTTGGACCAATAAGGTTAATGTCATTAACAAATAATTTAATTATAAATTCTTTAATTACACTATTAATTTCTTATATTACTGCTCTAATACTACAATTCGTGGATAGCAGGATACAAAAACAAATAAAAAAATGGAGGAACTAATATGGTATATGAGGTAATAAGTTTGATATTAGGAATTATAAAGATATATTTATACAAATTGCTAAATTGGAATAAAATATCATTTAAATCAATACCTAAAATGAATAGTACTTTTAAAATAGCTATTAAAAATAAGTCAAGGCTAGTAATTGGTAAATGTTTTAGAAGTAGAAGTAATGTCAATTTTAGAATTTATAATGAAGGAATAGTAACAATAGGAAAAAATTGTTTTTTTAATGATAATTGTTCTATAAACTGTCAAAAAGAAATAACAATTGGAGACAATCTAATTTGTGGTCAAAATGTTATGTTTTTTGATCATGATCATGATTATAAGAATAATATAGACAATTATATAAGGGAAAAAATTTTAATAGGTAATAATGTTTGGATAGGAGCTAATTGTACTATTTTAAAAGGAGTTTGCATTGGAGATAATGTTGTAATAGGAACTGGTACTGTTATAAGGGAAAATATACCATCAAATACTCTAGTATACCAAGAAAAGAAAATAATTACTAAAAAAATAAAGGAAGGAAAATAAGTATGATAAAAGTAATGCATTTAATGAGTACACATGCTTTTTCAGGTGCTGAAAATGTAGCTTGTCAAATAATTAATTGTTTTAAAAAAGATGAAAGTTATAAAATGGTATATGTTTCTGAAATAAAAGAAAATAAAAGTAATTTAGATGATAGAAATATTAAGTATTATGAATTAAATAAATTTAATTATAAAAATGTAAAAAAAACTGTAGAAGAGCTAAAACCAGACATAATTCATGCACATGATATTAAAGCAAGTATTATTGCATCATTATTTTCAAAAAAGGCAAAAGTAATTTCTCATGTTCATGCTAATCACGAAAACATGAGAAAAGCTGGAGCTAAAACAATTATATATAATATATTTTCAAAAAGAATGACAAAAATTATTTGGGTATCACAAAGTGCACTAGATAACTATAAATTTAAAAATAATATAATTGATAAATCAATAGTTCTATACAATGTTATTGATTCTAATGAAATTTATGAAAAAATTAAATTAGATAAAAAAGAATATTCAAATTATGATTTGATTTTTTTAGGAAGGATGACTTTTCAAAAAGATCCAATAAGATTTATTAATTTAGTAAAAGAAGTTTGTAATAAAAATAAAAAAATAAAAATTGCTATGGTAGGGTCAGGAGAACTTGATGAAGAAGTTAAAAAAATAATAAAAGAAAATAAATTAAATGATAATATTGATTTTTTTGGATTTGTTAATAATCCATATAAAATATTATATTCTGCTAACATAATGGTAATGACATCAAGATATGAAGGAACTCCAATGTCAGCATTAGAGGCATTTAGCTTAGGAAAACCAATAATAGCTACTCCAACTGATGGTTTGGTAAAAATAATTGAAAATAATAAAACTGGATATATATCTGATAATGATAATGAAATAATTGATAAGATTATTTTATTAACAAAAGATAAAAATAAATTAAAAGAAATGAGTGAAAATGTTTTAAAGGAATCAGAGAAAATAAATAATATAGAAAAATATAAAGTAGATATAGAGAGTGTATATGGTCTTAAAAAATGAAGGAGATATGAATTATGAAAAGCAGAAGATATGTTAATAAAAATACATTATTTGTTTTTGTAATAATTATATGTATTACAGTATTTCTAAAACTTTTTTTATATAAATTAATGCCACTTAAGTATTTTTATGATAGTTTACATATATTAGGTACAATGAATGGTACAGCTCATGCAGATGGTTCATATTTATATGTTGCTAACATTTTTAATAAAATAAATATCTTTAAATTTTCAACCATGGAACAATGGAGTTGGTTTATAACTATTATTTTTTTTCCAATAATAATATATATAATAGATGGCAGGAAAAAATATTCTATATACCAATATATCTTTATTTCAGCTAATATTATATTATTAGATATTTATGTTTTGGGTTTAAGTAAGGATATTATCCAATTTATATATTTTTTAGTAATATATATTATTCTAAGTAAAAACTGGAAAAATACTACAAAATTAATATTATCATGTATGGTTCTACTATATGAAGCATTAAATTTTAGAATTTATTATGCTATTATGGCAATGATAATGGTAACAATATATTATATATATATAATGTTTATAAAAAATAAAGAAATTAATAAAAGAACAGGATTTAAAATAATTAGTTTATCATTATTGTTTTTCTTTATTGAAGTGTTTATTGTTCAGTTAATCTCAACAGATAATTATATATCTATTTTACATGCAAGATCAAATGTAAATTTACAAAGAGAGCATGTGACAGATACAGTAACAATGATTAAGGACTGGCTTGGAATAAATACGAATTACTTTAAATTTATAGGAAACTATATTATAAATGTTTTTAGAATAATGATACCTATTGAATTATTGTTTAAAGGTGTAAAATATATACCTTTTATTGTATATCAAATTTTCATAACTTTGCAAATTGTAAAAAGTTGTAAAAAAATGAATGATAAAAATATTTTATGGATAATTACTACAATAGCTTTTTTAATGGTTTCAATTATATTTGAACCAGATTTTGGTTCATTCATAAGACATGAATCTGCATTAAGTTTAATTTTATTGCAGTTAACAAATATAAATTATGAGAAAGGAGAGAATGAACTTGATAAAAATATTGCTAATAGGTATGTCAAATAATTTAGGAGGGATAGAAACATACTTATATAATTTGGTAAAAAATTCAGATAATAAAAGATATCAATTTGATTTTCTCTTTGCAAATGAAAATGAAATGGCATTAGAAAATGAAATAAAAGAATTAGGATGTCATATTTATAAAGTAACACCTAGATATATTAATCGAAAGAAGCACATTCAAGAAATACAGGAAATATTTAAAAACAATTATGATTACATACATTATAATATAATGAGTTTTAGCTGGTTTGAGCCAATTACAATCGCATCTCAAACAAATTCGAAAATTATTATTCATTCTCATTGTTCTAGAATAGATAGAAATGTTAGCTTTAAAACCAGAATGTTACATAAATTAGGAAAATTAAAAATAAGAAATATTTCATATTTAAGAGTAGCCTGTGGTCAAGATGCAGGAAAATTTATATTCAAAGATAAAAAATTTACAATTTTTAATAATGGTATTGATGTAGAAAAATTTAAATACGATAAAAAGAATAGAAAAGATATAAGAGAAGAGTTTGGTATAAAAGAGAATGAAACGTTATATGGCTTAGTAGCTGCATTTTTACCAGTAAAAAACCACAATTTTTTAATTGATGTATTTAGGGAGATAAATAATATAGATAATAGTAGTAAACTTATTCTTATAGGAGAGGGAAAGTTAAAAAAAGAAATAGAGGAAAAGGTGAGAAATCTTAATATAGATAATAAGGTAATTTTTACTGGAAAAAGAAAAGATGTTAATAAATTTTATTCTGCAATGGATATATTAATAATGCCTTCATTTTCTGAGGGATTAAGTATGTCATTAATAGAAGCACAAGCAAATGGTCTTAAATGTTATACTTCTGACAATATAGATAGAAATTCAAATATTACTGGAAATGTAGAATTTTTATCTCTTGATAAAGGAGCAGAATTTTGGGCTAAATATATTTATAATTCAAATAATGAAAGAGATGAAAGCATACATAATAAAATGCCATATGATTATAATACAAAAAAAAGTTGTGAAAAAGTGTATCAATTTTATTTAGATAATTTAAAGTAGGTGTAGGAAAGATGTCAAATAAGCCAATTAGGATACTGCAATGTGGAATGACGGATAATTATGGTGGAGTGGAAGCATTTATAATGAATGTTTATAGGAACATAGACAAGTCAAAAGTACAATTTGATTTCTTAACATTGCATGATAAAAAAATAGTTTGTGAAGATGAAATAAAAAAAATGGGTGGAAGAATATTCAAGGTTGAATACTCAAAAAAAGATAACTTAATAAAACATTATACGGCTTTGAATACTTTTTTTAAACAATATGCTAATGAGTTTGTAGGCATACATATGAATAGCTGTTTTCCAAATTATTCATTGCCATTAAAATATGCAAAAAAGTACAATATAAATATTAGAATTTTTCATTCACATAATTCAGAAGATATGTATAAGTCTAAATACATTATTGTTGAGTTAATGAAAAAAGTAAAATATTTTTTTGAAAAAAAAATGATAAAAAAAAGAGCAACTAGCTTACTTGCATGTTCTGATGAAGCTGGCAATTATATGTTTGATAAAAGTGAGTTCAAAGTCATAAAAAATGGCGTAGATCTAGAAAAATTTAGATATAATGAAAATATAAGAAAAGAGATTAGAAAAGAACTAAATTTAAGGGATGAAATAGTAATTGGATTTGTTGGACGATTGCAATATCAGAAAAACCCATTATTTGCATTAGAAATAATAAAAAAAATAAATGAAAAGAATACAAATTATAAATTATTGATGGTAGGAAGTGGAATATTAGAAAGTAAGATAAAAGAATATATAGAAATTAACAAATTGAATGCAAATGTGATTTTATTAGGACAGAGAAACGATGTATATAAACTATATCAGGCTATGGATATATTTTTATTACCCTCAAATTTTGAAGGATTAGGAATTGTTTTAATAGAAGCACAAGCAGCAGGATTGAGGTGTATTACATCTGATAATGTTCCATTACTAACAAAGGTAACAAATAATATATCTTATTATAATTTAGAAGAATTAAATAGTTGGGTAGATTCAATAATTGAAATACCTATTTTGCAAACTAACAGAGAAAAGGCTTATGAGGAGGTTAATAAAAAAGGATTTGGTATAAGAAATACAATAAAAGAATTAACAGGTATTTACCATGAAGGGAATGAATAAATAAGATGGAAAAAAATAAACTAACAGTTATAGTTCCAGTATATAATGTTGTGCAATATCTAGATAAATGTATTAAATCAATTGTTAAGCAGTCGTATAAAAATTTGGAGATAATACTAGTTGATGATGGCTCAACTGATAATAGCAGTAAAATATGTGATGAATGGGCAGAAAGAGACGAAAGAATAGTAGTAATTCATAAAAAAAATGGAGGCTTAAGCGATGCAAGAAATTATGGTATTAGTAAAGCTACTGGAGACTATATAACATTTGTTGATAGTGATGATCAATTAGATGAAAAAATATATGAAGATATTTTAGCTAAGATGATATTAAATAAAAATGACATTGGATGTTTTAATTATTGCAGAATTGATGCAAATGATAATATTATTGAAAAGAATGATACGATATTTGAAAAACAATATAGTGATGATAGTAAATACATAATGTTGAATTTTGGAAATCTATATACTTATGCAGTTGTAGCATGGAATAAAATATATAGAAAAGAAGTATTTGAGAATCTTTATTATCCTTTTGGAAAAACTAATGAAGATGAATTTATTATACATAAAATATTACATAAAATTAATAATATAGGAGTTTATAATAATTTTGGATATAAATACCGAATAAGAAGTAATTCCATTACAAATTCTTATAATAAAAACAGATTAGATGTCATAGAAGCTTTAGAAAATAGATTGAAATTTATAACTGAAAAAAAATTACCTAATTATTTTTTTCAACAAACATTAAATATTTACTTATATAGTATAATTCAACATTTTAGAAAAATAGAAAAGTATTATACAGAAAATGACAAAAAAATTATTGAGAAAGAATTGGCTACTAAATTTAAATATAATATTAATAAGCTTAATGAAAAAAATATTAGAATTCAAAATAGAATTAAATTTTTTATTTTTAAAGTGAATCCAGTAATCAGTGTAAAAATATTGAATTTATTTTCAGAAATTTAAAGAAAGGAAGCTATGTTATGGAGAAAAATATAGAAGATACTATAAGTGTTATTGTACCAGTATACAATGCAAAAGAATTTTTAGAGGAATGTGTATCATCTATTATTCAACAATCATATACAAACCTAGACATAATACTTGTTGATGATGGTTCAACTGATGGTAGTGGAGAATTATGTGAATCATTAAAAAAAAAAGATTCACGAATTAAAGTAATTCACAAAGAAAATGGTGGTGTATCATCTGCAAGAAATAAAGGTTTAAGTATAGCTACTGGTAACTTTATTGGTTTTGTTGATAGTGATGATGTGTGTAAAAATGATATGTATGAAAAAATGATTAATATTTTTAAAAACGATGATTCTGTAGATTTTTGTTATTGTGATATTTTTCAAGACAAAAAGGTAGTTTCTCAAGGAAGGAAAGGAATAATAGATAAAGAATCCAAATTAAAATTAATATTCCCATTTGGAGCATCTGTATGGAATGGATTATTCAAAAGAGAAAAACTAAAAAATATATATTTTGATGAACGTTTTTTTTATGGTGAAGATTTGCTTTTTTTAGTAAAATATCTAAAACATATTGATGGTAATATATTTCATTTGGATTGTCCATTATATGTATATAAAACAAATAATAGTAGTATTACTAATCAGAAAGGTAGAGAAAAATTAAATAATATATATAAAAATTATATTTTAGCTACTAAAGAATCGTATAATGAGTTAAAAGATAGTGCAATTTATGAGGATATATACTCAAAAAAATATATTGACTTGATTTATCATGTATGTCAAAAATTAAAAGATATAAATTTTAAAAATATAATATATGAAGAGTTAGGTGGATTAAAAGTTTACTTTACTACAAAACACAAAATATATTATTATTTTATCAAAATTAATATTAATAACTTGTATTATTTATATAAATTATTAAGAAAAAATGAGGAGTGAAAATATGAAGAATATAATTATTGTTACTTTTAATAAGGCACGCAATTTTGGAGCAATGTTGCAGGAATTTGCACTTCAGGAAATTATTGCAAAAAAAAATTATAGTGTTAAAGTTTTAAATTATGTAGATAAAAATATAAAATCTGCGTATAAAATAATTAAAATTGAGAAAACAAATTTAAAAAAATTCATTAAATCTTTTGCTAGTTCGGTAATATTTTTATTAGCAAATATTAAAAGATATAAATCGTTTAATAATTTTGAAAAAAATAATATTAAATTAACTCAAGAGTACAGTGAAAATGAAATAAAGAAAATTGAAGGACTTGCAGATGTCTATATAACAGGAAGTGATCAAGTTTGGAATTGCAATATTACAAATGGGTTATCAGATGTGTATTGTTTAAATTTTGATTCAAAAAATAAAAAGAAAATATCATATGCTGCAAGTATTGGTAATAGTAAAATTGAAAACAATTTTAAAGAAATTTATAAAGAAAAAATATCAAAGCTTGACGAGATATCTGTTAGAGAGGAAACTGCACAAAAAGAGTTAGAAAATCTTATTATAAATAGAAAGATAACAGTAGTTTTGGATCCGACACTCTTATTAACAAAAGAAGAATGGAATCAAAAAACAAAAAATATGAAACAGGAAAAAGAAAAGTATATTTTAGCATATGATTTAGTTGAGGAAAATGAAGATTATAGGAGAATAGTTGAAACTTTATCTGAAAAGACCGGATTAAAAGTTATTCATTTTGAAAAAAGAAATAGATTTAAATGTAAAATTTTAAGAAGTGCTTATAGTGATGGACCATTAGAATTTGTTAATCTTATAAAAAATGCAGAGTATACCGTAGTAACATCATTTCATGGAACAGTATTTTCCATATTATTAAATAAAAAAACTTGGATTATACCACCCAAAAAAACAGGTAGTAGAGTAATAGATTTATTAAATAAAGTAGGGCTAAACAATAGAATAATTTATTCTTTAGATGAATTTAATCATAAAAATTATGATGAAAATATTGATTACAGTTCTGTAAATAATATATTAGATGTAGAGCGAAAGAAGTCAATAGAATGGCTATATAATGCAATAGAAAAAGGAGTATAAAATGAAAAAAAATAGTAGAGAGACTACTCTGGTAAAAAACACTCTAATTATTACAATAGGGAAAATATGCACACAACTGATAACTTTTTTCCTTTTACCATTATATACAGGAATATTAACAACGGAAGAATATGGAACTATAGACTTACTTAATACATTAGTTTCTTTATTATTACCATTAGTGACATTTCAAACCGAACAAGCTGTATTCAGGGATTTATTAGATGTTAGAGAAGATGAATTAAAAAGGAAGAAAATTGTAGCTAGTGCTTTCTATTCCATTTTGATACAATGTATATTCTATATAATACTGTTCATGATAATTTCACCTTTTGTAATGAATCAATATAAATATTTTTTAGCAACCAATGTTATAGTTTTTATATTTTCATCGCTTTTTTTGCAAGTAGCAAGAGGGTTAGGTGACAATAAAAAATATGCTATAGGAAGTTTTTTGAGTGCCTTTAGTACAATATTTTTTAATATATTGTTTCTATTATTGATAAAACTAAGAGCAAATGGAATATTATTAGGAACAATGTTAGGTCAAGTTGTTTGTATATTATATAGTTTTATGTCTCTAAAATTATACAATTATATAAATATAAAATTTTTTGATAGAAATACTGTAAAAAAACTATGGAGGTATTCTGTTCCATTAATTCCTAATGCTATATCATGGTGGATTTTTAATGCCTCTGATAGAGTTATTGTTTCAACTATTTTAGGATTATCGTCAACTGGGTTATTATCAGCATCATCAAA
Organism: uncultured Clostridia bacterium; assembly: GCA_947581895.1. Lineage (GTDB taxonomy): Bacteria > Bacillota > Clostridia > TANB77 > CAG-508 > CAG-492. The sequence continues at coordinate 39,718 of CANPWE010000010.1, forward strand.
ATTTTCTGGAGTATATATAACCTTATACAATATATTTAATATGAGTTGGACAGAATCAATTTCTATACATATTAATGATGAAGATATAAAAGAATATTTTAATAATATGTTTAATTTAATTATGAAAATATTTATATCTATTTGTATAATAATGATTGCATGTATGCCAATTATATATCCTATAATGATTGATTTTAAATTTCATGATGGCTATAATTTAGTACCAATTTTAATTATTGCTTCTTTGTTTAATGTTATAGTGGGTTTGACAAGTGTTATTTATGTGGCTAAGAAAAAAACAAAAGAAATAGCAAATACTTCTGTAATATCAGCAATTATTAATATTACAGTTCATTTAATTTTAATAAAATTTATTGGTTTATATGCAGCTGTAATATCAACTTTTGTGGCTTTTTTTACAATGAGTATTTATAGAATAAAAGATATTAGTAAGAAATATTTTAAGATTAATTTAGAAATGAAAACAATAATCTTATCAGTCATAGTCCTATTTTTTACTTTAATTACTTACTATATTAATATTGTATTATTGAATATAATATCTCTAGTGATAGCTGTAATTTTTTCAATCCATTTAAATTATAAATCAATTAATTTTATAATTAAATTTATATTAAAGAAAAATAAAGGAGATAGTATAAATGAATAATTTTTTTGTAACACATGAAAAAAAAGATTGTAATGGATGTGGTATGTGTGAGTTAATTTGTCCACAAAAAGCTATAAAAATGTTAATGGATGGAGAAGGGTTTCTATATCCAAATATAGAAAAAGAAAAATGTATAAATTGTGGATTATGTAAAAATAGATGTTCTAATAATATTAATAAAATAAAAAACGATGAAGACACATATATAGCAATTTCAAAAGATAAAAATATTTTAAAAGGCAGTTCGTCAGGAGGTATGTTTTTTCATATAGCCAAATATATAATAGATAAAAAGGGAGTAGTTTTTGGTGTTACTTTTGATGAAAATTTAAATGCTCATCATGAATATATAGATAATATTGAGGGAATAAAAAAATTTCAAGGCTCTAAATATGTGAGAAGTGATCTAAACAATGCATATTTAAATGTAGAGAAATTTTTGAAAAATGATAGATATGTTTTATTTACAGGTACACCTTGCCAATGTGAAGGATTAAGGAAATATTTAAATAAATCATACAATAAGCTTATAACATGTGAAATTGTATGTCATGCTAATCCTTCACCAAAGGTATTTAAGCTTTATATTGAAAACTTAGAAAAGATAAAAAAATCTAAAGTGGAGAATATATATTTTAGATCTAAGGAAAATGGTTGGAGAAATCAAACTCCTATAATAGAATATGAAGATGGTTCAAAAGAAGAAGAAAATTCATATTTTAATGCTTTTGTAAATGAAATGATTAATAGACCTTCATGTTATGATTGCAGATTTTGTTCAGAAATGCGATATTCAGATTTTTCCATCGCAGACTTTTGGGGAATTGAAAAAATAGATGATACAATAAAAGATAATGACACAGGTATTTCACTTTTAAATGTAAATACTCAGAATGGTAAGTATATTTTGGAATATATAAAAAAATACCTTATTCTAAAAAAGGTTAATACGAAAGAAGCATTTTCATTAAATCATCACACTAATGTTCCTGTACATAGAAATAGAAATAAATTTTTTAAAGGAGTATGTAGTGGAAAAATAAATGAAAGCAATATAATATTTTACTTAAATAAATATGTTAAAAAACCATTATATAGAAGAATTTTAAGTAGAGTGAAAAAATATTTTAATGATATTTTATCACAGTAGGAGGTATAGATGAAAAAAAGAATCGAATGGTTAGATATTTTAAAAGGATTTTTAATAATAACAGTTATGATGGGACATACTGAAGGAATACCAATAGGACTAAAAACTTGGATATATTCATTTCATATGCCATTATTCTTCTTTTTATCAGGTTTTACTTTGTCAGTAGATAAATATGACTTTAAAACTTTTTTACAAAAAAAATTAAAAACTTTATTATTACCAGGAATTACTTTTATGATAATTATAGGGGCATATAGTATTTTAGTATTAAAAGTAAAATTAACTGTTCAAAACTTTTTTCTGGGTGTTATAATGCAAATGAGAGGGCAAGATATAACAATAGCATGGTTTTTAGTTTGTCTTTTTTTATCAGAAATAACATTATATATAATAATTAAATTCTTAAAAGATAATAATAAAAATGTTAGTATATTATTAATGGTAATATCAATGTTAAACTTTATTTATATAAAATTTATATCTAAATCTTTATCTAATACAATATTACCATATAGCATAGATGTAATAGGAATAGTAATACCGTTTATATATTTAGGATATTTGACAAAAAAAGAAGAATATTTTGAATTTAAAAACTATAATGTTTTAATAGGTATATCAAGTATGGTATTGGGAGTTATATTATGTACAATAAATTATAAAATATTTAGATATCATGTAGACATTTATTCAGATATGATAGGAAGCTATTCATTATTTTATGGTTCTGCTATATTAGGAATAATAGGATTAATAACTTTATTCAAATATTTAAAGAAGTTAAAAATATTGAAATATGTGGGAGAGAATAGTTTAATATATTATGTTTTTCATACAACCTTTTTTTCTACATATGATTTAATACTAAATTATTATGGTATATCTAGCAATAAAATAATAATGTCTATAGTATATGTTGCATTAACTCTTATATTAGTAATACCAATAATATATATAGTGAATAAATATTTTCCATACATTTTAGGAAAAAAGAAAAACTTAATACAAAAAAATGAACTATTAAGTGAAAAAAGTTAAACGAAATACTATATAGAAAAGTAATTCGTACATGGAAAAGTAATTTAAAAGAAATTTTAATGTAAAGAATGTATATGATTCAGATGACAAACTAGTAAAATATAATATTATTGATGAAGATATAAAGAATAAACAAAAAATAGAACAATAGTTTTTAGAAAGAATCAAATATACAGAAGAAATTTATAGTATATAATTACCAAAACAATTGCAAGAAGATTTTGAGATTGAATCTGAAAAAATTGGAAACAATATGGAGTTTTTTACTAAACCCAAAAAAGAGGTATATGAAAAATTTCCTTCACAAAAAAATTTCGCTATAATATAGATAATGTAAAGGGATTAAAAAAATTTAATTCATGAAATTTTTTAGAATTAACACATGAAATGTATGAAAAACAAATAGGAATGGTAATAGAGAATCCTTATCATGTAAAAGAATTTTTAGGAGATATTGAGAATTCTGCATCAATATTTTTAAATATTAATCCAAATGCAAAATCAGCAATATATATTAAGCCACAATCACTTCCACCAGCACAAGCATATAACATAAAGTTATTTAATAATTATTTTGAGTTTGAAATTGAAAATATAATGTTAAGAATTGAAAAAATAGATAAAGATGTATATACATATTCTAACTATGAATCAAATGAAGATAAATTTGATATAAAAATCAAAATTAAATGTGGAAAAGACATATGCAATTTTAGTATAGCTATAAAAATTAAAGACAAATATAAAGAGGATAGTGCAATAATTAGTAAATTTATAAAGTATAAAAATTTATATAAAAGATAAAAAATAAGTGTTTTAAAAATAAAGAGATGCCTGCTTCCATTGCATCTCTTTTTAACTATATGACTTATGCAGAACTTTAGTTAATTCATATGCTGTTAACATAGTACTACGAAAAAGTAGAAATTCAAATATATTTTTTTAATTTCTTCAGCCAAAAAGTTCAAAACTGGACGTTTGTGATATTCATATAAAAATTTTTGAAAATGAGATTTGCATTTTTTATTCACAACTTATAAAAAATTTCAAATTTTATTATTTATTTTTATATAAAAATATGATATAGTAATAAAACAATCAACAACATAAAACAAAGAAAGGAGTGCAATTATGAGTTTAAAATACAATGTGATAATTGAAAAAGAAGAAAAATTGTATGTAGCAAAATGCATAGATAATAATATTACATCACAAGGACTAACTATTGAAGAAGCATTGAAAAACTTAAAAGAAGCAATAGAATTATATTATGAAGATGAAGAACCAATAATGCCAAAAGACATATTTGTAACAACATTGGAGGTGGTAGTATGAAGTATCTAGTATTACCACCAGAAAAAATAATAAACATACTAAATAAATAAAATTTTGTAAAAATTTCTCAGAAAGACAGTCATGTTAAATTAAAAAATTATTTTACAAATCGTATATGTATTATTCTAATGCATAGAGAAATTGCGAGAGGAATATAAAAAAGTATATTAGAACAAGCAGATATTGATTTAGAAATATTCTTAGATTTATTATAAATTTCTTTTATTGCCATTTCGGCAAAATTTTCCTATTAAAATTTGAATATAAATTAAATGATATATAAAAAATCAAAAAGAAAATATTTATATGAAAATAATAAAATTAAAGAAGCGGATTTTGAAGTTGGTTTTAAACAGATTCATAATTGATTTAAAGTACTGGAGTAAATAAAAAGAAAGATAAAATTATGAATTAGATAAATGATGAAAATTTTGATAAAGTTGTGGATAGTGGTTAATGTCAATATGAATCCTTATTTTATCATTAACACAAAAATAAGTGAATTAATGTATGGAAATTATAATATAAAACTATACCACACAGAAACTTAAAATGGTGTGATTTAACTTGTAAAATATAACAAAGGTACATACTCGAGGTAGGATGAGTTAAGTTTAAAGTTTAAATTAGAGTGAATGTTTAATACAATATGTAAACAACAATAATAATTTATATAAAAGAGGAAAAGTTCGTAAAGTAGATAACTTTACGAA
>CANPWE010000011.1 GCA_947581895.1 uncultured Clostridia bacterium
AATGGAGTACAAAGCGCGCAGTTTGGCGAGGCTTATCAAAAGAAGTAAAATGGACTTTAAACATAACCCAAACTTTTACTATCTCAAAGTCCATTTTGCCTTTTGATAAGTCCAAGCCAGTAAGCGTACGGAATGTTAATATATTTATCCCTTTTACATAACTATTGAATTTGACGGCTTATTGCAAAAGTATTAAACAATAACCAATCAACAAAATTTTTTCACATATGACTAGACAAATACCCAAATATATGTTATAATAAATTAGTTGGTATCATATACCAAACTTTACAGAAAAGAGGTGAACAGCGCATGAAACGGACTTCTTTCAATACGTCAACACGGTTTACATCAGCAGTAAAGAAATTCTGCAAAAAGAATCCTATCCAGGAGCAGGATTATATCTTTATGTTGAGTGAACTCGCCAAAGAAATAGATACAACATCTGATCCTAATCTCAAAAAACGTTTGAATGACTTGCTGAGTTTTACTAGTACCTTATACATATTCGCTATGTCTGAAAACAGTGATCAGGAAACTGTATCTTGGAGACTTGACGTATTAAAATCCAATCTTAAGACTTTATAATGCGCAAATATCCCTTAAAAAATGCAGATAGTTATACTATCTGCATTTCTATTATTATAATTCTAAAAATTTTTTATAATTCACAAAATAAACACCAAAATTCCAATCAATTTACACTTCTTTTCCATAATAAGAATCCAACAATATTTGTTTTAACTCACTTACCAATGGAACACGAGGATTTGCATTAGTACATTGATCTTCAAAAGCTCTATCTGCCAATAAATCAACTTTACCTAAAAATTCTTGTTCATCAATACCAGCCTCTTTAAATGATTTTGGTATATTTAAATCTTCATTTAATTTTTGTATTTCTTTTATTAAAGAATCAACACCTTTTTCAACTGTTGAAGCATCAAATCCCATCTTTCTTGCAATTTCAGCATATTTTTGATCTGCAATAAAATATTCATATTTAGGGAAAGACACAAATTTAGTTGGTTTTGTAGCATTATATTTTATAACATATGGTAATAAAATTGCATTAAGTCTTCCATGAGGTAAATGGAATTCAGCACCCATTTTATGTGCTAAAGAATGGTTTATTCCCAAAAATGCATTTGTAAATGCCATACCAGCTATTGTACTTGCATTATGCATTTTTTCTCTTGCTTGTTTATTTGTTCCATTATTATATGCTTCTCTTAAATATTTGAAAACTAATTCAATTGCTTTTTCAGATAACCCATCTGTATAATCTGAAGCCATATTTGAAACATATGCTTCAATAGCATGTGTTAAAACATCTAAACCAGTATCTGCTGTAATACTTTTTGGTAAAGACATTACTAAATCTGGATCAACAATTGCAACATCTGGTGTTAACTCATAATCTGCTAAAGGATATTTCTTGTTTATTTTTTTATCTGAAATTACTGCAAATGATGTAACTTCTGAACCAGTTCCTGATGTTGTTGGAATAGCAACCATTTTTGCTTTTTCACCTAATTTTGGGAATTTATAAGTACGTTTACGAATATCCATAAATTTAAGTTTTAATCCTTCTGGATCAGCTTCTGGATGTTCATAAAATAACCACATACCTTTTGCAGCATCTATAGCACTTCCTCCACCAATTGCTATAATAACATCTGGTTTAAATTCATTCATCATTGCAACACCTCTATTAACTGTTTCAAATGATGGATCTGATTCTACATCAGAAAATATTTCTGAATGAACATATTTTTGTCTTTTTCTTAAATGATATAAAACTTTATCTACATATCCTAATTTAACCATTCCTGGATCTGTAACTATAAATGCTCTTGTAATATCAGGCATTTTTTCTAAATACGCTATTGAACCTGCTTCAAAATATATTTTATCTGGAACTTTAAACCATTGCATATTAACCCTCCTTTTAGCAACTCTTTTTACATTTATTAAATTAACACTTGATACATTTGCTGTTGTTGAATTTCCACCAAATGTTCCACATCCTAATGTCAAAGATGGCATATTTGTATTATAAATATCTCCAATTGCTCCATGTGTTGATGGTGAGTTAACAATAATTCTTCCTGCTTTTACAGTTTCAGAGAATTTTAAAATTGTTTCATCATCTTCTGAATGAATAACTGCTGAATGACCTAATCCTCCAAATTCAATTAATTTTTCTGCTAATTCAATTCCTTCATCTGCACCATCTACTACATAATAAGCAAGAACAGGACTTAACTTTTCTTTTGAAAATGGATATTCAACACCAACCCCATTTTCTTTTAGAACTAAAACTTTAGTATCTTCTGGAACATCTATACCTGCCATTTTAGCAATATTGTATGGACTTTTTCCAACTATATCTGCATTTAAGGCACATCCTTTTGCTTCTACAAACATACTTCCTCTTAATTTTTCTGTTTGTTTAGATGTTAAGAAAACACAACCTGCCTCTTTCATCAATTTTTCAAATTCATCTTTTATCTCTTTATCAACTATAACTGATTGTTCAGATGCACAAATCATTCCATTATCAAATGATTTTGATAAAACCAAATCATTAACAGATGTTTTTAATTTTGCTGTTTTATCAATATAACATGGAACATTTCCAGGACCAACCCCAAGTGCTGGTTTTCCACAAGAATATGCAGCTTTAACCATGCCTGTACCTCCTGTTGCTAAAATTAAATTTACATCTGGGTGATTCATTAAATAATTTGTTGCTGTTATTGAAGGTTCTTCAATCCATAAAATACAATTTTCTGGTGCACCTGCTTTTATTGCAGCATCTCTAACTGTTTTTGCTGCTTCAACACTACATTTTTGTGCTGATGGATGAAATCCAAATATAATAACATTTCTTGTTTTTGCAGCTATAATTGATTTAAACATAGTTGTTGAAGTTGGATTTGTAACAGGAGTAACACCTGCAATTATTCCAACTGGCTCTGCTATACTTACATAACCTTCTTCTTCATTTTCATCTATTATTCCAACTGTTTTATCATATTTAATACTATGATAGATATATTCTGTTGAAAACATATTTTTAGTAATTTTATCCTCATAAATACCTCTACCAGTTTCCTCTACAGCCATTTTAGCAAGCTCCATATGTTTTTCCAATCCTGCCATAGCCATTGCTTTTATGATATTGTTTACTTGCTCTTGATCTAAATTTAAGTATTCTTGTGATGCTTTTTTAGCTTTTTCCACTAAATCATCAATCATGGCTTTTATTCTCATTTTTTCATCTTCACTAATCTCATTTGACATATTTAACTTCCTCCTCTAAAAATAATCTATTCCTTATTATATTAACATCTTCTCCATTTGTCAATAAATTCTTTTTTACAAAATCCATGTTTTTTTGAGTAAAACTTACAAATTAAAAAAATTTATAAAATATCCCCCACATACACACAAATAAATTTCAAAAACCCCTTTAATTTTCCAAAATTCTGTAGTATAATACCCTAAACACTTTATTCACAGAAAGGACTGATAAAATGACATCATATAACTTTAAAGAGATAGAAAAAAAATGGCAAGAATACTGGGACAAAAACAAAACCTATAGTGCCAGTAATGATTTTTCAAAAGAAAAATGGTTTGGTTTAATAGAATTTCCATACCCATCTGGTCAAGGTCTTCATGTAGGACATCCAAGACCTTACACAGCTCTTGATGTTATCGCAAGAAAAAGAAGAATGCAAGGATATAATGTATTATTTCCTATAGGATTTGATGCATTTGGATTACCAACAGAAAATTTTGCAATGAAAAATCATATACATCCTAGAATTGTTACAGCAAATAATATAGCTAATTTTACAAAACAATTAAAATCACTAGGATTTTCTTTTGATTGGGATAGAGAAATAAATTCAACTGATCCTAATTACTATAAATGGACTCAATGGATTTTTATTCAATTATTTAAGAAAGGTCTAGCATACAAAACAACTATGCCTATTAACTTTTGTACAGGATGTAAAGTTGGTTTAGCAAATGAAGAAGTTGTTAATGGAGTTTGTGAAAGATGTGGTAGTCCAGTTGTTCAAAAAGAAAAGAGTCAATGGATGTTAAAAATAACTGAATATGCTCAAAGATTAATTGATGACTTAAATGATGTTAATTTTTTACCTAAAATAAAAACTCAACAAATTAACTGGATTGGTAGAAGTGAAGGTGCTGAAGTAAAATTCAATTTAACTTCTTCTGATAAAACTTTAACTGTATATACAACAAGACCAGATACTTTATTTGGTGCTACATATATGGTAATAGCTCCTGAACATCCTATCATAAAAGAATTACAATCATCAATCACTAATTTAGATGAGATTGAAAATTATAAAAAACAAGCAAGTTTAAAATCAGAATTTGAACGTTCTGAATTAAATAAAGAAAAAACAGGAGTTGAAATAAAAGGTTTTAAAGCAATTAATCCTGTTAATGGTAAAGAAATACCAATCTGGATATCAGATTATGTTTTATTAACATATGGTACTGGTGCAATTATGGCTGTGCCTGCACATGATACTAGAGATTATGAATTTGCTAAAAAATTTGGACTAAATATAATTCCTGTTCTTGAAGGTGGAGATATTTCTACAGAAGCATTCACAGGTGATGGAATTCATATTAATTCTGAGTTTTTAAATGGATTAAATAAACAAGATGCAATTAATAAAATTATTTCATGGTTGGAAGAAAAACAAATTGGTACAAGAAAGGTTAATTACAAATTACGTGATTGGGTATTTTCAAGACAACGTTACTGGGGTGAACCAATTCCTATGGTTTATTGTAAAGATTGTGGATGGGTTCCTGTTCCAGAAGATCAATTACCTTTAACATTACCTGAAATTGAAGAATTTGAACCTGGAGAAAATGGTGAATCTCCTTTAAGTAAACAAACTGAATGGATTAACACAACATGTCCTCATTGTGGAAAACCAGCTACTAGAGAAACTGACACAATGCCACAATGGGCTGGATCATCTTGGTATTATTTAAGATATACTGATCCACATAATGATAAAGAATTAGCATCTAAAGAAGCTCTTGAATATTGGACACCTGTTGATTGGTATAATGGTGGAATGGAACATACTACACTTCACTTACTTTATTCAAGATTTTGGCATAAATTTTTATATGATATTGGTGTTGTTCCAACTAAAGAGCCTTATAACAAACGTACTTCTCAAGGTATGATATTAGGATCAAATGGTGAAAAAATGAGCAAATCTAAAGGTAATGTTGTTAACCCAGATGATATTGTTAATGAATTTGGTGGAGATACATTAAGAGTGTATGAAATGTTTATGGGACCTTTTGACCAAACTGCTCAATGGTCTATGGAAAGTGTTAGAGGTTGTTCAAAATTCCTAGATAGAGTATGGAATATGCAAAACTTTTTAATTGATGGAGATACATATTCTAAAGAATTTGAAAAAATGATGAATAAATCTATAAAGAAAATTACTATGGATATTGAAGAAATGAAATTCAATACTTGTATAAGTACTTTTATGAGTATGGTAAATGAATTTTATAAATCTAAAAAAATTAATAAAGCTGAATTTAGTACATTTATTCAAATGCTAAGCTTATTTGCTCCACATATTTCAGAGGAAATTTGGTCTACAGTACTTGGACATACATCAACAATAACTTATGAAAAATGGCCTGAATATGATGAATCAAAAACAATTGATGATGAAATTGAGATTCCTGTTCAATTTAATGGAAAATTAAAAGCAAATGTTCATGTTCCATTAGATTCAGATGAAGAAACAGTAAAAAATGCTGTACATTCTAATGAAAAAGTTATAAATGCTTTAGAAGGAAAGACAATAGTTAAAGAAATTTATGTAAAAAATAAAATTTACAATATAGTAGTTAAATAAATTTAAAAACTCAAAAGAGCTGTATTTTACAGCTCTTTTGAATTTTATATATTTACATTTTCTCAGTTCTTATAATATTTTATAATATCCATATTAGTTATCACTTGCATTTTTATGGATAATTGTAAAATTATTAACTTCTGCTCCAATTAAAATAATATACATACAAAAATATACCCACATCATAGAAAGAACTATTGTTGTTAAACTTCCATACATAACAGAAAATCCTTTGAAAGCTTCTAAATATATTGAGAAAAATAATGAAATTATATACCACCCTAAAGTTGCAATTATCGCACCTGGAACTTGCTTTTTAAACCCCTGTTTATGTCCTGGAACAAATCTATACATTAATAGTATAACTAAAAATAATATGAAATATATACCTATTTTTGAAAGATGAAATATACTTGTAATATTCTTCGGAATTGAAAATTTCAATTCTATAAATCCTAATATACTATTACCAAATACTGATATAACTAAAACAGAAATTATGGCTAATACAAGAAAAACTGTAAGTATTAATGACTTTATTTGTAAAAAAAGAAAATTATACTCTTTATCTGTTTCATAAATATTATGTAATCCTTTAGATAATGCATAAAAACTCCTTCTAGCTGACCATAATACAAATATTGCTGAAATTGATATAGTTCCAATAGATTTAGAATATACCTCTTGTACAATATCAATTGTAGCATCTGCCATTGTTGCAGGTATAATATTTTGTATAATTGAAACAAATAAATCTTTTGATATTACACTATATTGTATTAATGTTACTATTAACATTATAAATGGTATAAATGACAACACAGTATAATATGCACATTGTGCAGTATATTCACTGATATTATGCTTTCCCATTTTTGTGCAAAATTCTTTAATATTAGTCCATACTATACTCATATTGGATATTCTCCTTTTCTTTTTTACAAATTTTCTACATATATTAGAAATTCATATTTCATTCTTTATATAAATTTTTTCGAATTATATTAAAAGCTACTTCTCTTCCAGTTCTTGCAGCCCATGCTACAGTTGCTTTTGTTCCTGCAACATCTCCTCCAGCAAAAACATTTTTCATTGATGTTTCATAGTTTTCATTTACCTTAATATACCCCTTTTTATCACATTCTAATCCTAAAGTATTAATTACCTTTTCTTCTGGCATTGAACCTATTGCCATTACTACATAATCCATATCTAATTCGAAATTACTTCCTTCTATATCAACTGGTGATAATCTTGTTTCTCCATCTTTTTGTATTAGCTTTGTTTTTATACATTCTATCTTTTCTACTTTATTTTCTCCTAATACTTTAACAATATTGGTTTGGAATAAAAATTCTATTTTCTCATTTTTTGCATCTTCAATTTCCTTTTTTTCAGCAGGCATTTGTTCTTCAGCCCTTCTATAAACAACTGTTACTTTTTTTGCTCCCATCTTATTTATAGTTCTTGCACAATCCATCGCAACATTTCCACCACCAACTACTGCAACATTTTTTCCTTCATAATTAGGATGATTATTATATTCTAATAATGAATTACCACCAAATATTCCATCTAATTCTTCTCCTTGAATTCCCATTTTCCATGGAATATTAGCTCCAATTGCAATAAAAATCGCATCATATTGATTTACCAAATCTTCCAATAAAATATTTACTCCAAGTTCTTTATTATATTCCACTTTTATTCCTAATTTTAATATTTTGTTAATAGTATTATCTAAAATATCCTTACTTAGTCTAAATTCAGGAATACCATACCTTAATATTCCTCCAAGTTTATTACGTTTTTCATATATAGTAACATCAAAACCGCTTCTTGCAAGAAAAGCACTACATGTTAATCCTGCAGGCCCACTACCAATTATAGCAATTTTTTTCGAAACTTTAGAAGAAATACCCATATTACATTTTTCATAATTTTTATTATCATTAGGTATATCCATTTTATAATCATTTTGTACACCTAAATCTCCAATAAAAGCCTCTAAATCCCCAATACTTACTGGAGAAGACTTAATTCCTCTAACACATTTTCCCATACATTGACTCATATGAGGGCAAATTCTTCCACAAATAGACTCTAATACAGTAGTTCTACTTAAAACCTCATATGCTTGTTCATATTTCCCCTCTTTAATATTTTTTATAAATTCAGGAATATCATTTCCCAAAGGACATCCTTTTTGACAAGGTTTAACCTTACAATTTAAACAATAATCTGCTAGTTCATTTATTTTTTCCATATATATCTCTCCATTAAAATACTCATAAAAATAAGTGTTATCATATACTTTTATAATAACACTTACTTTATTTACCTGTCAATTAGTTTCTTTAATTGAAATTATAGCAGAATTTAATCCATGCCCTTTTTTATCTACTCTATAAGAATGTAAAACATCTGAATTACAAACACTACAAATTCCACTATCTATTATATTCTCTGGTAATAATCCACAATCTTGTAACATAATTTTATTAATCATTACTGTATCAATCATCCATTTATCTTTTTCATCTTTTTTTCCTGCATATTCTATAAATTTATTAGTCTGATTTGTATATTTAAATATTTCTTCACACATATCTTTAACATCTTTTTCCACCTCAAAATGACATTTCCTAATACTTGGACAAATACAACAGATTATATCTTTTGGATTTGAACCATAATCATGAACAATTTTATTAACAGTATTTATAGCAATCTTTTGAAAAGTTCCTCTCCATCCTGAATGAACATTTGCTATTACATTTTTTACTGGATCAAAAAACATCAATAAAATACAATCAGCATTTGAAGTAGCTAAAACTGCTCCATTTTTATTAGTTACCAAACCATCTGTATCTTTATATCGTTCTTCTGAAGAAAGGATATTATTTTCAACTATTTCTACACTTTTTACAACATTAGTATGTTTTTGATTAGGTTTAATTAATTTGTTATAATCCACATCTATACATTTACATAAATTCATATAACTTTTTATTGATTTTTCATTATTATCTCTAATTTTAAAATCAGCTGGTTTTAAACCATATGCATGTTTAAGTACTTTATCATACTCTAATAATTTTTTAAACTGCAAATATTCACAATCACCTTTTTTTATATGAATTATATTTTCATTACTTAAATCTTTCAAATTGTATCCTCCCTTATTTAAAATTAATAAAATAAATACAGTTATAAATTTTATATTTCTCATACATAGTTAACTACATATTATCTAATCTAATTTTTCTTTCATCATTTCTAAAATAGTCTCTTTTTCTGTATTACCAATGTAATTATATCCATTAGTACAATCAGCACCATTAAAATTACAAATTGATTTATATGCACAATAATCACATGGTGTTTTCTTATTTTTTGTATTATAATATGGATTTATATCTATATCACCACTTAATATATCTGTAGAAATTTGTTTTATTATATTATTAGTATATTTTTGAAGATATTCAAATTGTTTTCTATTTATACTACTAGAACGAGTATTACTTAAAGTTCCTTCTTTACTTATATATGCAGGTATTATATCAGAACTACCTGTTTCTAAATTAGTGTCCATCATTTTAACAACATCTACATCAGCCAAAATCAATCCTTGCATTTTAAATTGTTTGCGTATTTTTTCCTCAATTTCTTCTTCTGATAAATTTTTTTTAGATTTTATCATAGGATCTATTAAATTAAAATACAATACTCCTGCTGGTAATAAATCTTCATTTTCACATACAGCATCTAAATATGTTATTAATTGTAATTGTAATCCTGCATATACTTGGTTTAAATCTATATTTTTAGCAGAAGATTTATAATCTATTATACGTATATATTTTTCATCACCTAATTTTGCAATATCAATTCTATCGATTTTTCCTGTTATCTCAACTTTTTGTCCATTTTCTAGTTTCATAACAATAGGTGCATATTCCTTACCTTCTTTAAACTCAACCTCATTTCCATATACTTCAAATTTACTGTATTTTAGACTTTCTATTATATATTTCATTGATTTAAATATTACTTTTTTTAAACGCATACTTAAAGATTTATATTTTGGAGAACTGGTAAAAATAAAATTCTTATTTAACCCTAATTTTTCTTCAATTATTTCTTCAACTAATTCATTAATTTGTTCATCTGTAAGTTCTTTTATATTATACGATTTTTCATTTATATTATTAAAAAATGTATCTATAACATCATGCATAAAAGTTCCTGTATCAACTGGATTTATTTTAAAATTATCTTTTTCAGATAAATTTAATCCATATTTTAAATAATATGCAAAATGGCATGACTGATATTGTTCTAGCCTTGAAACACTAGTTCTTAGTGTCTCACCATACATTTTAGAAATATTTTTTTCATTAATTTTTTCTGGCTTATTATTATATAAAAGTGCTTCCATTGCTTTTTCTAATTTATATTTCCATTCTTTATTGTTTTTATAATAATTATAAACCTCTACCCATTTATCTTCTATTTCTCCAGTATCTCTATATTCTCCTAATTTATTTAATAATTCATCAAAAGTAGTATTTTCAATTAAAATCTCTGATGTTTTTTCTATGATATCACTTTCTTCATTTAAATTAGGAAATATCTTTTTTATTTTAGAAATTAGTATAGAACCTCTTAATGTTTTTCCATCTGAATTTGATGAAGCATATGATAAAAATAATTTTTCCTCTGCTGTTGTAAAAGCCTTATATATATTAAAATTATCTTCATATAAACTTTCTACAGTATTTCTAGCTAATTCAACACCATTTTGTTTCAAAAATTGTCTATCATTATCATTAAAAAATCCCTCATTTTTATGTACTGATGGAAACATTCCATCATTTAAACCTATAATAAAAATTGCTCTTACTTTATGACTTCTTGACCTATCAATATCACCTATTATTACTTGATCTTGAGTTCCAGGAATTTTCCCTAAATCACTACTAGCTAATCCTGTTTTCAAAATTTGCATATATTTATCAAATGAAACTTTTTCATCTCCAAAAACTAATACAATCTCATCTAAAACATTCATTATTATTTTCCAACTAGTTTCATATTGTGTAGATAATTCTGTTTGTCCAGCTAATTTTAATTCTTCTATTTTTTCTTCAAATTTTTTATCAATTTGATTTGTAATTAAAAAATTATACAATTTTTGTGTAATAGTTCTTACATTATTTGAACCACTTAAATTTTCTTTAAATTCTAATAATGGATTTACTATAATCCTTCTAATTTCCCTTAATCTTTCAATTTGAGCTTTATTTGTATCATCTTCATCTTTAAAATTCCATTCTGACCTATACCATTTTGAATTTTTTATTCCCCATTTTTGGCAATAATTTTCTAATTCAAATATTTCTTGTTTACTTATATCTAAAAAACCTGTTTTCACATAATTAAATACAGATTCATAAGACCAATTTCTTGCAAAAATTTCTAAAATTGCTAATATGTATTTTACAATAATATTTTGACTTAAATCCTTTTTTTCATCTATAAATACAGGAATTTGATATTTATTAAAAATTACTTTTACTAAATTTGAATATACATCTAAACTTTTAGTAATTACTGCTATATCCTTATATCTATATTTATTATTTCTTACTAATTTTACAATATTTATAGCAACATTTTCTATTTCAGAATATTGATTATTTGCTAAAAATAATTTTATATTTTCTGGTTTTTCTTCATATTTTTTATATGGAATTGAATATAAATTTTTCTCTAAATGCTGTAAATCTTTGTTTTTAAATCTATAGCCATTTTGTAAGTATACAGGTTCTTCTAAATCAATTTCTTCTTCTTTTGCCATTTCTAATATTCTGGATATTGTTATTTTATTAGAATAAAATACATCACTTTCAGGTGATATACTATCTTGTATTGAATCTGAACAAATACATATGTTTACTTGTTTTGCTACCTTTGATAATTGTTTTATAATTTCATATTCTTGTTTAGTAAATCCAACAAATTCATCAATATAAATTAAAGTATCATCAAAAATTGAAACATCTGGTAATTGATTTGCTAAATTAGTTAAATTATCATTTTCATCTATATATTGATTTTCTATACATTTTTCAAAATCACTATAAACCTGCAAAATATCTTTAATCTTTAACTTCAAATAATTATCATTAGTTTCTTCCATCATTTTATTTAAATCATCAACTAAAACACCATGTTTCTTAAACTCAGTAATTTGTTCAATAATCAAATCTATATTTTCTTCAGACTTTCCTAAAAACTTAAGTTTACTCTTTTTACCACACAAAATATTATAAATAAGCATAGCCTTTCCAGAATTTGAAATACTAACTTTTGCAATACCACCAACTTCACTAGCAACCCTATATGCCATTCTATTAAAAGTTAGAACTTCTGCATTTAAAACAGCCTTATTATCTAAAATTTCAAGTAACTTTTTTTCAGCAGTAAAAGAAAACTGTTCTGGAGTAATTACATATATTTTCTTTCCACAATTTATCCTATCTTTTATTTCATCAAACACAAAAGTACTTTTCCCTGTGCCAGATTTACCATATATTAATCTTAAAGACACTATCATTCGTTCCTTTCCTATAGATTTTGATAAATTTTATTTTTTATCTAAACTTATATTTTAGACAGCTTATTGTAAAAAGATAATAAAATAAACTAGTTTTATCCTCTTTTCCAATAGAATAAATATTGTTGTGCAATTCCACACAAATTTCCAAACTTTTCATTTGCCATACTCATAATTACTTTTTTATTAACCTTATTTTCATCTTCATTATGAATATATAAATCATTCATAACTCTTCTAACCCATACATCAATTGGAAAAACATCAAATCTTTTTAGAGTAGAAAAAAGCAAAATACAATCTGCAACTTTTGGTCCAACACCTGGAAAACTCAATAACTTTTCCCTAACAATTTTAGTATCTGGCTCATTATGTAATTCATCTAAATCAATTTCTTTATTTAACACCATTCCGAGTGGTTTCAAAAACTCTAACATCTCTAAATCCAAGCCCTAAATTTTTTAAATCTTCTACACTTGCTTTACCTAATTGTTCAGGTGTTGGAAAAGTATAATATTCTTGTCCTTCCCAATCTATCCTATCTCCAAATCTTTTAGAAATCCTTTCTATTATTCCCTTTATTCTAGGAATATTATTATTAGCTGAGATAATAAAAGAAATAATAGTCTCCCATAAATCTTGATTTAAAAGCCTAATTCCATCACCATATAAAATACTTTTTTCCATATGTTCATCAATTTTTCTTAATTCTTTTTTTATATTATCATAATCTCTTTCCATATCAAAATATTTATGAAATAGGTTATTTAAATCATCTTCTCCAAAACTTTTTACATAAACATCATTATCTATCATTTTTATATTAATTACATTTTTCTTGACAACACCAGTATAACTACCATCTTTATTTTTATTCCATCTAAAACATTGACCACATTCAAATATATGTGTTAAATTAAAAGATTTAACATTACTTATTGTTAAATTTTGCTCTTTCATAATGCTCACATTCCTTATTTTTTTTATTTCATAATACCTAAAATAACTTTTGGTTTTTCCACATATTCTTCACAAATTTTGAAACATTGTTTAAATTCTTCTACAGCATTTTTTAATTTATTTTCATCATTTGCATGAATAATTCCCAAAATATCATTCTCATCTATTTTATCTCCAATTTTTTTATTTATAATTAATCCAACTTGATTATCTATATTATCTTCCTTTTTTATTCTTCCAGCACCTAAATAACATGAAATTTTTCCTAATTTTTCTGCATCTATATTTTGAATATAACCTACTTTATCAGTTAAAACAGGAAAAACATATTTAGCATTTTCAAATTTTGATACATCATTTATATATGATACATCTCCACCTTGATTTTCTATTAATTCTAAAAATTTCATATATGCATTTCCACTATCTATACAATCCATTATTTTTTTCTTATTTTCTTCAATATCATCACCAAAACCAGCTAATTTAATCATATAACTTCCAAGTTCTAAAACAACTTGTTTAACATCATCTTCCATATCACCTTGAAGACCTTCTGTTGCTTCTATTATTTCTAATGTATTTCCTATAGAATATCCTAATGGTTCATCCATATTAGTTAAAATACATACAGTTTCCTTTCCTGCTAATTTACCAATATCAATCATAGTTTCAGATAATTTCCTTGCATCTTCAATATTTTTCATGAATGCACCATTACCTACTGTAACCTCTAAAACTATTTTATTTGCACCAGATGCAATTTTTTTGCTCATTATACTTGAAGCAATAAGAGGAATATTTTCAACACAACTTATAGAATCCCTTAAACCATATATCTTTTTATCTGCAGGTGCTAAGTTTAAGGTTTGTCCCATTAAACTAATACCTATTTTTTCAACATTTTCCATAAATTCATCAACTGAAATTTGTGTATTATATCCAGGAATAGACTCTAATTTATCAACAGTTCCACCAGTAAAACCAAGACCTCTTCCAGACATCTTAGCAACTGGAATTCCTAAAGCAGCAATAATTGGCATTAAAATCAAAGTAATTTTATCTCCTATTCCTCCTGTACTATGTTTATCTACAACATTTTCTCCAAATCTTGTCAAATCTAAAACTTCACCAGAATAAGCCATAGCTAAAGTTAAATTAGTAATTTCTTTACTTGTCATTCCATTTAAATAAATAGCCATAATTAAAGCTGCTGCTTGATAATCTGTAACATTATTTTTAGTATATTCATCTACAAAATAGTCAATTTCCTCTTTAGATAATTCCTTTTTATCTCTTTTTTTAGCAATAATATCTAAAATATTCATACTTTATTTCTCCTGACCTACTATATTTTTTACAAAACTAAGTCTGTGTAAAGGACAAAGCCCATACTCTTTGATAGCAGCAATATGTGCTGCTGTACCATACCCCTTATGTTGAATAAAATTATACTGTGGATATACTTCATGCCATTGTCTCATAATCCTATCCCTAGTAACTTTAGCTATTATTGAGGCTGCAGCAATAGAATAACATTTTGCATCACCTTTTATAATAGAATGATAAGGAATACCACATGTATCAATTCCATTTAATGCATCTACTAAAATTATCTCTGGCTTTATTTTTAACCCTTTAATAGACTGAGTTAACCCAGCTTTTGTAGCATTTAAAATATTAACTCTATCAATTTCCTTTTGATCAACAATTCCCACACTATAACTTATAGCTTTATCAATTATTTCTTCATATATTCTTTCTCTTTTTTTCTCTGATATTTTTTTAGAATCATTAACACCTTCTATCATTGAATCTTTTGGCATTATTACACTTGCTACAACAACAGGACCTGCAAGAGGTCCTCTTCCTGCTTCATCTATTCCACAAATATAATTTGTACCTTGTGAATATATATCATCTTCAAATTTTCTTAATTCTTGTAATCTTAATAATTCTTTTTCCTTCATTTATTATTACTTCCTTCTTTATATATAATTAATTATTGTACATTTACAGATTCTTCCACTGGTTCTTCTACTGGTTCTTCTGTGTTTTCTTGATTATTTTCTACAGTCTGATTTACTTCATTTTTTTGTTCATATTCATTAATCTTATTAGCCATTTCTAAAATATATTGTTTTATCCTTTTTTCAAATATATCTTCAAATTTTATTACATTTTTACTATTTTCAGGTTCTTCACTATTTACATTTTCTACATTAGTTTCATTTCCTATATTTTCTTGATTTTCATCAACCACAGCTGTCTGCTCACCTTCAATAGTTTGGTCAACAATTTGACCTTCGTTATTTTCTTGAGTTTCAGTAGTTGTTAAATCTTCCGTATTTTCTTGAATTTCTCCCTCTATTGCAACATTATTATTTACTGGGATTGTTTCTTCTGATTGAGCTTCACTATATTTTATAACAAATTCTTTTACTTTTCTTGCCATTATGTTTTCTTTATAACTTTTAGTAACCTGATTATCTATTCCTTCTTGAACTGTTGGTTCAGTTCCTTGTTGTGATATATCCTGTGTTTGTTCATTTGTTTGTTCTGGTGATACATCTTGTGTTTGTTCATTTGTTTGTTCTGATGGTACATCTTGTGTTTCAGATTCAGGAGCTACTTGTGAATTATCATCAGTTACTTGTTGGGTAGATTCTCCTTCATTAGGTACACTTTCTTCTTGTTTTTCTTGTTCTGCTAAATATTCTAATTGTTGTTCTGGTGTTTTATATAACTCAGAGATTTTGTAACACCATATACCATTTTCATTTTCATATCCTTCTGAATAAATAACTTCATAACTATCATAATTAACAATAAAATATCCTGTATACTTATTTGCTAATTCCTGTAAACTCATTTGTTCTAAACTTCCGTGAATCCAACAAATAATATTTTTCATATTCTTCTTGAGGAATTATATTTTTTTCTAAAAATTCTGTTATATTTATTCCTTCTGGTAATTGAGATAATTGGTAACCTTTTAAAGGACTTTGTTCACTATTCATACTATTATTACCTTTTATAATTTCCACCTTATTTTGAACAAGCAATAAATCTGCTTGTAAATCTTTTGCATTTTCATCTTTTATAAAATCTTTTGCATATCTAACTCCTAATATAATTATAACTACCATTACTGCAACTGCTAAAATTAGCTTTATAAAACCTTTTCCTTCTTCTTGTCTCATATAACTCTCCTCCATAATTGGCATTATATTATATATTTTCTTAGAATGCAAATTTTATTTAATAATTAAAAGTAAATTTTTATTAATTTCAAAAGGAAAAAATTACACATAAACATTAACAATTTTTTCACAAAAATTTCACAATAATCTTGTATTATAGTATTTAGTTAGGTTATTATATATTATAGACAAACAAAATTTATAATTATCATCTTATATATTATTAAACATTTTGTTTAGAGAAAGGAAGGTTTTAAATATGGATAATAATGAATTTTTTAAAACAGTAGATTCTAAACCATCACATAAGAAAACCAAAATTGGATTTTTTAAGGGAATTTTTGTACCTTTTGTTTCAGGGATTTTAGGAACAGCATTATTAATTGGACTGTGTATAAATATTCCTTTTGTAAAAGATTCAATAGTAGATTATCTAGGTGTTTCTACATCATCATCTGAAACAGAAAAAGAAACATCAAATAAAAAGGATAACTCAAAAAAAGAACAAACTACTTCAGTAGTTAATACTGATTTAATTTCATTAGAAGATTACTCAGGTACAGGTATATATGCTGCAAATAAAGTATTACCTTCTATAGTTGGTATAACAGTTGAATACACAGTTAATACACCATATTATGGGTATTCAATGCAATCTGCAGGAACAGCTACAGGTTCAGGAGTTATAATAAGTGAAGATGGATACATATTAACAAATAATCATGTTGTTAACACATCTTCTACATCATCTTATTATCAAGTTAGTCAAGCAAATAAAGTTACTGTAAAATTATATAATGATGAAAATGTATATGATGCTGAAATAGTTGGTACAGATGAAGCTACAGACTTAGCTGTTATAAAAATAAATAAAAATAATTTACCTGCTGCTAAATTAGGTGATTCAGATTCAATTCAAGTTGGTGAATTTTCAATGGCAATAGGAAATCCTTTAGGAATGGAAAGTACTGTTACAGCTGGAATTATTAGTGCTTCAAATAGAACAATTACATCTGATGGAAGAGAATATACAGTTATTCAAACAGATGCAGCTATTAACTCTGGAAATAGTGGTGGTGCATTAATTAATTCAAAAGGTGAAGTTATAGGAATAAATACATTAAAACTTTCAGGAAGTGGAATTGAAGGAATTGGTTTTGCTATACCTATTAACTCAACTATAGATATTTATGAACAACTTATATCTGATGGAAAAGTAAAAAGACCTTATATTGGTATTTCAGGAAGAGATATTGATGAACAAACAGCAAAACAATATAAATTAGTTGAAGGTATTTATGTAGTTTCAGTTGAACAATTCTCAGCAGCAGAAAAAGCTGGAATTAAATCTTATGATGTAATTACTGAAGTTGATGGAACAAGAGTAAAAAATATGGATGAATTAAATGAAATTAAAAATTCTCATGAAATTGGTGACACTTTAAAACTAAAAGTTTATAGAGATGATGAATATAAGGATCTTGAAATTACTTTAGGTGAACAACCTTAATTACAAAGTAAATAAACTATAACACAAAGGTCTGCATATTTAAAAATGCAGACCTTTTTTATATAATTTTTTATTATAAGCCAAAACTAACTCCTAAAGCACTATTTATTTTATTCATAACAATACTATCATCAATATGACCAATTTTTTCTTTTAGCCTACTTTTATCTATTGTACGAATTTGTTCAGTAAGTACTACAGAATCAGCTTTTAACCCATTGTTTTTTGCATCAATTTCAATATGTGTAGGTAATTTGTTTTTACCTGTTTGTGAAGTAATTGCTGCAGCTATTACTGTTGGGCTATGCTTATTTCCTACATCATTTTGTATAATAATAACAGGGCGTATTCCACCTTGTTCTGAACCTACAACAGGACTTAAATCTGCATAAAACATATCTCCTCTTTTAACTATCATTTTAATCACTCCTATTATTTCTTTGAATAAAACATTAATAATTTATATATTTAAATATTAGACAGATAAAAATGTAGTTATTTTTCCTTAGTTTATATTTAGTTATATATCTTTTTTTACTATCTCAATTCCTTTAAATGCTAACACATTTTCCTTAGTCAAACTACCAATTTCTATCTTATTATATGTTATGTAAATTTTACTATTCTTGTTCTCATCTTCAATAATCAACTTAGTAATTTTGTCAGCATTTCTATCAATATATAATTTTTCATATGCAGAATATTTATTTTTATCACACTTTGTTTCCATTATTATTACCCCATCTTCTTCAGTAATAGTACCATTATTTGCCTTATAATTTTCTATAAAATCACTTAGCCACAAAACATTGTCAGCTATATATGTATAATTTTCATATATAGTATTTAAATTTAATTTAGAATTTGAAATTTCTAAATTCTGACCATCATATTTTACTGTTAAACCTTCAATATTTTTAGGTTCTATTACCTTTTGACTAGACAAATTAGGACTACTATATTTTTGATTTAATATATATTTATTTGTATTTTTATTACTTTCAACAGATACTTCAATTTCAGCTTCATATGAACTAATATTTAAAATATACTCTTCAATTTCTTGTAAAGTTTTATCAACTATAGTATTTCCTATTTCTTCATTTTTATAATTAAGAAATCTAAAAATTGTAAAAATTATAATTGTAATTATGATAATGATAATTAAACAAATCAAAATGATTTTTTTACTTTTCATAAAAAAAACCTCCCATCAAAAAAAGAATAGATAAACATCTATTCTCAACCATCATATTCATATATTTTCAAAATATTCCTTAAGACATTTTTCAAGTTCTTGTCTATTATCTATTTTATTAACCGCTTCTCTAAATTTAGAAGCCTCTTTATAATTTTTTATGTACCAACTCATATGTTTTCTCATTTCTTTTACAGCTACTATTTCACCTTTTTCTTCAACTTCTAAATCAATATGTTTTAATATAACTCGAAGTTTTTCTTTATTTGGTATATTGCCATCTAAAAAATTAACTTTTTGGTCATCTATATTCACCTTATTTTTAATATCATCTTGTTTTTCTGTATTCATACTTAGAAATTCTATTACATCTTTAAAAATCCAAGGATTTCCTAATGCTGCTCTACCTATCATTATTCCATCAACACCTGTTAATTCAAACATTTTTTTAGCATCCTCTTTTGATTTTATATCTCCATTACCAATTACAGGAATATTAACACTTTGTTTTACTTGTTTTATTATATCCCAATCTGCAACACCAGAATAATATTCTGCCCTTGTTCTTCCATGAACAGTTATTGCAGAGGCTCCTGCCTTTTCAATTATTTTTGCTGCTTCTACAGCAACAATATTATTAGAATCCCATCCTTTTCTAATTTTTACAGTAACAGGAACACTTGAAGCCTTAACTACTTCTGTTACAATTTCCTCTACTAGAGGTAAATTCAATAAAAGCTTACTTCCATCACCATTTTTTACAACTTTAGGTGCTGGACATCCCATATTAATATCTACAATATCAGCAATCTTACTTACATATTTTGCTGCATATTTCATGGCTTCAACATCATTTCCAAAAATTTGTACAGCTACAGGTCTTTTTTCATTTTTCATATTTAATAGTAAATCTGTTTTTTTATCATCATAAAACAAACCTTTGCTACTAACCATTTCTGTACAAACAAGACCTGGTCCAAATTCCTTACATATAATTCTAAAAGGTCTATCAGTAATTCCTGCCATTGGTGCTAAAAATACATTATTATTTAATTCTACATTTCCAATCTTAATCTTTTTAATAAAACAATTATTCATCTTTTTCCTTTCTTAAAAACAACTTTGGAAATTTGAGGACGTGAAAATATTCCACGTCCTCAAATTTCCAAGCAATTATCCTATAAACAAAGATCTCTTTCTTCTTCCACTTATATTAAGGACTAATGCAATTAAAATTAAATTTGTAAGTAATGAGCTTCCTCCATAACTTACAAATGGAAGAGGTACTCCTGTAATAGGTAATAATCCCATAGTCATACCAATATTTTCTACCATATGGAATATAAAAATTCCTGCAATTCCAATTGCAATATATGACCCTTTATCATCTTTAGCAGTTTTTGCAATAAAAATTATTTTAGTAATAAGTACAACATACAGTACTATAACTAATCCTGCTATTACAAACCCCATTTCTTCTCCAATTACAGAAAAGATAAAGTCTGTAGTTTTAGGATAAAGATATCCCAACTGAGTTTGATTTCCTTGAGTTACCCCCATTCCTAATAATTGACCTGAACCTATTGCTAATTTGGATTGAATTATATTATATCCAGATCCCCTTGGATCTAAATTAGGATTTAAAAAAACATCTATTCTAGCTTTAGCATGATCTGGTAATACATAAAAATATAATAATGGTAAAACCACAATCACTAAAGCAAAAACTGTAATAATATATTTCTTATTTATTCCAGCTGAAAAAAGCATAAATATTGTTGCTATAAAAAATGCTATAGCAGTACCATAATCTGGTTGTTTTACTATTAATAATACTGGAATAATCATAACTAACAAACACAATCCTAATTTATATAAATTACTTATTTCACTTTTCCCATTTTCTTGTATTTTGGATATAGTTAGTGCTAATGTTAATATAACAAATATTTTGGTAAATTCTGAAGGTTGTATCGAAAATGAACCTATAGTAAACCAACTCGATGCACCATTTATTGGTTTTGTAAACAATACTGCTACTAATAAAATCAACATTAAACCATATCCTACTGGTGCTGCTTTTATAAGTGTGCCATAATCTATGGACATAACTATGCATACTATAGGTATACTTATTCCAAGCCATATTAATTGTTTTATTAATTCATCATGACCTGTACTTTGTGTTGCAGAATATAATGCTATACAACCAATTACTATTAAAATAATAACACACACTAAAATAGACCATTCTACATTTTTTAAAAATTTTTTATTCAATTTTCTCTCCTTTTATGAAATTAAAAAACAAATAGAAGATATTTTGTATCTTCTATTCTACAGTAGCAGTATTCTTTTTAGTTGTAGTTTTTGTATTTTTTTCTGCTACCTTATCAGTTTCTAAATTTTCATCCTTTTTCTTATTTTTACTTTTTGTAGCTTCTTTTATTTTTGGTTCTTCTTCAACTTTTATATCATCTTCTTCTGCTTTTTTAGTTCGTTTAGTTGTAGTTTTCTTAGTAGTTTTTGTTGTAGCTTTTTGAGCAGAAACCGTTTTTGTCTTAGTTGTTTTTGCTGTTTTTGCTGTTTTTGTTGTTTTAGATTCTTCAGCTACTTTTTCTTTTTTTATTTTTTCACTTTCTTTTTTCTTTTCTTCATTAATTCCTACAATAGGTATATTAGCATATAATGCTGGTGCACCTGATGTACCATCATTATTTACTCTATTTTCTAATTTAACATCCATATCTGTTTCATCAACATCAATATATTTTTTTATAACATCTACTATTTCTTGTTTCATCATATCTAGGAAGTCTGCTGAAACATTAGCTCTATCCTGCATTAAAACTAAATGCAACCTTTCTTTTGCTGCATCTCTAGATTTATCTACTTGCTCTTTTTTTCCTACTTTTTTAAATAAAGTTGTAAAATTTTCTAACATTTTCAATACCTCCAAAAATTAGTATCTATTTTTTTCTAAAAACACCAAATATTTTAGAAAAAAATCCTTCATCCCTACCAGGAATAGTTATATCTAAATTTTCCCCTAATATTCTTCTAGCAATTTCCATATAGCATTTCCCAGAAGGTGCTTTTTTATTTGATACTGCTGGTTCACCCTTATTTGTTTGTGTAATTATGTACTCATCATCTGGAACTACCCCTATTAATTCTATGGATAATAGTTCTACAATATCTTCTACATCCATCATTTCTCCTCTTTTTACCATATTAGGTCTTAATCTATTAACTACTAATTCTGGATTTTTTATTTCTGCAGATTCTAATAATCCTATTATTCTATCTGCATCTCTTATAGAAGAAATTTCTGCTGTTGTTACCACTATTGCTCTGTTAGCACCAGCAATTGCATTTTTGAACCCTTGTTCAATTCCAGCTGGGCAATCTATTATTATATAATCAAAATCCTCTTTTAGCTTATCTGTTAATGCTTTCATTTGTTCTTCATTTACAGCACTTTTATCTCTTGTTTGTGCGGCTGGAAGTAAAAACAACTCTTCAAAACGCTTGTCTTTTATAAGGGCTTGTCTTAATTTGCACTTTTCTTCAACAACATCAACTATATCATATACTATTCTATTTTCTAAGCCCATTACTACATCTAAATTTCTTAAACCTATATCAGTATCAACTAACACTACTTTTTTTCCACATAAAGCAAGGGCTGCTCCCAAGTTTGCTGTTGTCGTTGTTTTTCCTACTCCACCTTTTCCTGATGTTATAACAATAACCTCTCCCATTTTTTATTCCTCCTATATTATCTTGTGAATGAAAAATTACCTATTTATAATACATTAATTTTTCAAAAAAGTCAAATTTTGACTTTTTTAACATATTTTTTATTTTGTATTTTTTGTTTTAATAAATCTATTCTTTGCTCATGTAATTTTTGCTTTAATTTAATTCCTTCTTCTATTCCGAATTTTTCTTTTATAAAATCTCCATTAATTTCATTCATTATTTCATTACCTAATTTAGCAAATCTTACTTTATTTTTTGTTACACCTCTACAATTTTGGTCTGATTCTACCACTATTTCTAACCCTTCTAATCCCAACTTTGTTCTATAAACTCTTTCTATAAAATCAACTTGTTTATTAGGAGTCATTTTATAAAATATTCCACCTTTCATATGTTCTTTTGCAGCAACTTTTCCATATGAAATCCAATCATTAGGCATCTTTAACCTTTTAGCAAACTTTGAAACCTCTAAAACTCCTTTTTCATCATGACCATAATGATGTGGATACATTTCTTTTGGTGTAACACCTTTTCCTAAGTCATGCACTAATACTGCAAATCTTATTTTTTCATTATTTGTTAGTATAGCACTTTTATCTAGTGCAAGCATTGTATGATTATAACTATCTCCTTCTGGATGATATTGTGGTGGTTGAATAGCACCTATCAATTTATATATTTCTATAAAATGAACATCTAATACATCTGTTTTCTTTAGCATGTCAAAAAAAATTGATGGTTTTTCATATGATAAAGCTTTTCTCATTTCATCAAAAACTCTTTCAGCTGATAATTCTAACAGTTCTGATTTTAATGAATTCATTAATTTTAAGGTATTTTCTTCTATTTCAAAATTAAATTTACATGCAAATCTTGCAGCTCTATATACACGTAAAGGATCTTCTATAAAACTTTCTGAAGTTGCTTTAATTACTTTATTTTTTAAATCTTTTATTCCTCCAAAAGGGTCAATTATTTCTTTTGTCAATATATTTTTTGCAATAGAATTTATAGTTAAATCTCTTCTTTTTAAATCATCATAAATGGTTAAATTTTTATTTGTTGTAACTTCAAATCCTTTATGCCCTTTTCCATTTTTGCTCTCTGTTCTAGCTAAAGTAAATTCTTTTCCTTCTATATCAAATACTTCAAAAGACTTTCCTCTACAAAATGCTTCTGGGAATAAATTCACAAATTCACTATGTGACAAACCTGTTACACAATAATCTTCATCATTATTTTTTATTCCTAATAATTCATCTCTAACAGCTCCTCCAACTAAATATAAATGTCCTCCATTTTGTTCAATTTGATTAGCAATTTTAATTATTGCTTTATTCATTCTATTCTTCAACCCCTTCAAAGGAAAATCCTAGACATTCAATAGTGTTTTTTATAATTTCATTACTTAAATCCTTTTTTAATACAATTAAAGCAGTTTTATCTTCTAAATTAACCTCAACAGATTTTACTTCACTTAATTTCTTAAGTGCTGTTTCAACTCTATTTTTACAGTGATTACAACTCATTCCTCCAATTTTAATTGTTTTATTTATATAATTTTTTTCAAATAACATTTTTCCCAATTCCTTTCAATTTTATTTATAAATTATATTATCATTTATTTCTACTTTTTTCAATGCAAATTCATAAAATATATAATGATAAATTACAACAATTTTTTGTACTAAAAAAACATTACTTTAATATAAATTATAAGAGGTGCATTACATTATGATAATAAAAACAATAAGGTTAAAAAAAATATATATTATATGCCTAATAATTGCCCTAATAGTATTACTTTGTTCAATCTCAATATACGCATTTTCAAATAATTCCTTTCCTTTTATCTGGGAAAAAAAAGAAAAAGATTACATTAAATGGGTAGATTTCACTCCAACCTATGCTGTTTTAAATGATACATCAAAATTAGATATAGATTCTCACAATAATCCAAATAATAAAGTGCAATATAATTGGATTGAATTATTAAGTTATTTAGCATGTAAATATGGAGGAAACTTTAAAAAATATAATAGTAAAGATTTAATTGAATTAACACAAAAACTAGAATCAGGAATCCCATTAGAAGAATTAACAAAAGATTTAAAATATTATTCTTATTATTTTGAAGCATATGATGCAGTTTTGCATGAATTTATTGGTGAATATGAAGATATAACAACAGATCCTGATACTGGTAATATTTCATCAGAACTAAAATATGGAATAAAGGTTTTTTCACCAATTGCAAAATACTATAGTTTTAATCATTATGATGATTTTGGAAATTCAAGATCATATGGATTTAAACGTGTTCATTTAGGAAATGATTTAATGGGAAGTATTCGGAACTCCTATAATTGCAGTTGAAGATGGTATAGTTGAGGCTATTCGGTTGGAATCAATATGGTGGCTGGAGAATTGGAATTAGAAGTTTAGATAATAAAAGATATTATTATTATGCACATCTGCGTAAAGATCATCCATATGCTTACAATATATCTGAAGGAGATGTTGTTTCAGCTGGAGATGTTATTGGATATTTGGGAATGACTGGTTATAGTACTACAGAAAATGTAAATAATATTAATGTTCCTCACTTACATTTTGGTATTCAACTAATTTTTGATGAAAGTCAGAAAGATGGTGTAAATCAAATTTGGATAGATGTTTATAATATAGTGGAATTTTTGCAAAAGAATAAATCTGAGGTTTATTTAGATAAAGAATTAAATGAGTATTTTAGAAATAAATAAAAATAGTATAAGAATATTAGGTAAATTTTGTAATAATTTCCAACACTACAAAATTTACCTAATATTTATATTATAATTCCATTTTCCTCAGCTTTATTTTTAACTTTTTTTAAATCCTGCCAAAACTCGATCTTTTTTCCTTCATCTCTTAATAAAGCTGCTGGATGCCAAGTTGGCATATATAAAATTCCTTTTCTTTCAATCCACTTACCTCTTGCAGAAGTAATTCCAAATTCTTTGCCTAAAATATTTTTTAAAGCCGTACTACCTAATAGTACAATAATTTGTGGTTTTATTAAAATTACTTGATTTCGTAAATAATCTAAACAACTAGTTGCTTCATCTTCTTCAGGTACTCTATTTGCAGGAGGTCTACATTTCACAATATTAGCAATATACACTTTTTCCCTATTAATTCCAATTCCAATAAATGCTTTGTTCATAAGTTGTCCGTGCTCTTCCAACAAATGGCAAACCTTGAACATCTTCATCTGCTCCAGGTCCTTCACCTATAAACATAACATTTGCATTTTTATTACCTTCACCAAATACTATATTTTTTCGATTTGTACATAATTTACATTTTTTACAATTTTGTATTTCTTTCTCTAGTTGTTCCCAATTATTGTACATTTTGTATCCCCCTATTGCCTATTTATTATTTTTCCATATATTACCTAATTACATACTAATATTTCAATATAATATTTTAGCTATAAATTCACATTTTTTATTCAACAAGTGTAATGTTTTTAGATGAATTATCAGTTGTTGTAACACTATTATTATTATTATTATTACTTCTTGAAGAAATTATAATAACTGAATATATAACCAAACCTATCATTACTATTGACATTATTGCCCCTAAAAGACCTGTTATAATTCCTGTTGTTACCATTTTGCTTTTTTCTTTATTTGCTTTAAGTTTTTTCCTTGAAACAATTCCCAATACAACAGCTGAAATTCCTGATATTATTGAAACATATAAAGAAAAACCATATATTATTCCCATAGCACTAAATATTAATGAACATACTCCTAATATAGTACATATAGCATATAACCCCATTCCTTTTGTATTTTCATCATCAGGTTTACTAAGTATTTTTTGTTTTTCATTTTCAAATTCTTCTGATGTCATATCTCCATCATCTTTTAATTTTTTTATTATTTCTAAATCATTATATTTTCCCATATATTGTCTCCTTTCTTGATTTTTTTATTTATATTTTACCAAAAATAGACTTTTTTTACAATAGAAAAATTATCCTGTTTTTTACTATTATGATTTAAATCTTTCTTCAAAAATTATTTATTATCATTATTATCATTTTCTATTTCTTCTGTTTTGCATGCTTTAACCTTTATAATCTGCTTATTTTTAGCTTTTTCTATTTTATATACAACTTTATCTGTTTCAATTATAACACCTTTATCTTTTTCACTAGGAACTCTTCCTAATTTATCAACTAAATATCCTGAAAGTGTATCATAATCACCTTCTTCTATAGTTATATTTAAAGCATCTTCTATCTCATAAATAGATACATTTCCTGTAAATAGAAAAGTGTTATCATCAATTGGTTCAATTATTTTATCTATTACATCATATTCATCATACATTTCACCTACTATTTCTTCTAAAATGTCTTCCATTGTTACGATTCCTGATGTTCCACCATATTCATCTATTACTATAGCCATCTGTTTTTTATCTTTTTTCAAATCAGAAAATAATTCATTTACAGGTTTAGATTCAGGTACAAAATATGCTTCTTTCATAAGATTTTTTATTTTTACATTTTTATTTTTAACAGCTACTAAATCTTTAATATAAAATATTCCTTTTATATTATCAATTTTTTCATCATATATAGGTATTCTACTGTATTTTAGATTTCCAGATAATTGTTCTATTACTTCTGATATTGATTTATTAATATCTACAGCAAAAACTTTAGTTCTTGGTATCATAATTTCAGAAACAATTTTGTCATTAAATTCAAAAACATTATTTATCATATTTCTTTCTTCTTCTTCTATTGTACCTTTTTCTTCTCCAACATCAACCATCATTCTAATTTCTTCTTCTGTTACTGTTTCTTCATCTGTTTCAGAAACTCCAAATAACTTTGATATTACATTTGTTGATAAAGTTAAAAATTTTACAAATGGTGCAGTAACAATTGATATTGTTTTTATAATTCCAATAGATGCAAAAGCAATTTTTTCACAATTTTTCATTGCAATTCTTTTAGGAACTAATTCTCCAAAAATTAATGTAAAATAAGATAATATTATCGTAATTAGTATAATTGCTATATTATTCCATGCTGTTAAACCAATTTGTGGAATAAGATTGTTTAATATTGGAGCTAACTGGCTTGCAAATTTCTCAGATGCAAATGCACTTGATAAAAATCCTGCAAGTGTTATACCTATTTGAATTGTTGCTAAGAATTTACTAGGATTTATCAACATTTCTTTTATTTTTTGTGCTTTTTTATTTCCTTGTTTTGCTTGTTTTTCTATTTTAGCATCATTTAATGATATAAAAGCAATTTCTGATGCTGCAAAAAAAGCATTTAATAATATTAAGATTATAATTACAAATATATGCATATACAATTCTCCTTTTTTACTATATTTTGTAGTTTACCACATTAACAAATATTTATCAACAAATTATATTTAAAAATATATTTGTTAAAATCAAAAAAAATCCAACTATTAAAAATAGTCGGATTTTTTTATTAAACAAATAAAAAATATTATTAACTTTTTTATTTGCTTATAAATTTATTTAATTTAATTTGTTACTACTATTTATATATTACTTATTACTATTTATTTTAATGAATCTTAGTTGGCATTAAAAATTCGAATTCAGGTATGTTTCTAAGTATTCCAAATAATATAGTAATAATTAATAAAAAATTTAAAACTTTTTTAGGAATTCTTTTTTTTCCTTTAAAAATGAATATATAAATATAGTAAGAAATAGCAAAGGGTAATAATATAATAATAAGCATATTATATCTAAATGCTTGATAAATATCAAATTTCATTAAGGAAAAAATTGCTCTTGTAATACCACAACCTGGACAATATAATCCTGTTATTTTAAAAAAAATGCAAGGGACTCCAACATCATATTTTAAATGGATAATTATAATTAGAATCCCTAACATTAGGAAAATAATAATCTTTTTTAGATTATATCCTTTAGTTAGCATTTAATTTATTAGCTAATGTATTTAATTCGTTTTGAACTAAACAATATGTAATAATGCTTAATCCAAAAATTGACAAAATTAAATAAAGTACAGATTTGTCATCAGCTGCGATTCCATGCTTTTGATTTGCTTCATACATCTCTTTTCCTATTTTATAGTTCCAATATATTGAATAAATTCCACATGTAACAAGTGTAAGTAAAAAAGATTTAACACCTGTAAAATTTGGATCATCATTTGCTCTTGAAGCATCATCTGTTAATGTAATATACCAATAAATTCCATAAATTCCACATGTTACAATACTTAATATAATTGAAACTGCTATGTTTCTTTCTTTTATCATATGTATCCCCCCTTACATTATTATGATACATCTATTCGACAAAAATTTCAACTAATTTAGCAAAATTATAAAATTAATTTAGAAAATTTTGTTATGTGAAATGTGTTAAACGGTAATATTTTATGTAAATAATTTTAAGATTTCATTGATTTCTTATTAACAATATAGTATAATATATAGTAAATTTCTTTGTGGTACATAAAAAAGTAAATCTGTGACAAACATAAAAGGAGAAAAATATGAAAAAAATACTTATAGCAACAACCAATAAGGACAAATTTATGATTATCAATTCTTTATTAAGAAAAGCTGGTCTTACAGAAGATGATTATCAAATATTATCTTTAGATGATATCCATTATGATAGACCAGATAATAAGGAAGTTGGTAATATAACACAACGTGCAAGAAAAAAGGCGGAAACAGTTAAAAATTACTTTGATAACGAGACCAATGAGACCTATGATTATTTTGTAGGAATCGATGATGGTATCGTTTTAAAAGGAAAGATGATTGAAAATGTAAAGGAATATTTAAAAAAGATATTGTATGAACATTATCTATCAGATGGTGAACAATTTGCTTTCCCTAGAGCATATTGCATAATGGGAAGAAATTGTGATGAAATTTTTGAGGAGACAATTGAAATCCCATATGTGTATGTTCCAAGAAACAATGTTTGTTTAAAGGACTTCTCATATCCCTTAAATCAAGTCTCTGCACCAATTGGATATGACAAACCACTTGCAGAAATGACAACAACTGAATCTAATGAATATTATTGGAAATATTCAGAAAGTAAAATAAAGGAATTGGTAAAAAATATAAAATAATAGTATATATAAGCCCTGTTCACATTTTTACAATAATATGTACCCCAAATTTATTAATGTGAAATAATAATTTAAATATTATTTATTTCCTAATGACTTCTTATTAAGAAGTTTAATGTATAACAAAAGGACGTTAAAAAACGTCCTTTTGTTGTATATTTTTTTTGAATATATTATAAAAAAAGCACCATATTTCTAGGTGCTTTTTTACTTCACTGTATATAACAGGAAGTTAATCTTTCATTTCAAGACCAAAACTTTTCAGTTTTTCCATAACTTCTTTCTTTGATGCAGAACCTAAACCTTTTATGGTTTCACCATCAAGTCTTCTACCTCTCAAGAAATAACTTTTAGGGATTTTCATGAGATCATTCAAATTGTGTATACCTGCTTTTATGAGATTGTTAGAAGTACGTGTTGAAAGACCAATTCTATCAATAGATCTATTCAATAACTCCATTTGTTTTTCAATCTCCACATGTTTTTCAGATTCTTCAACAATAAATGTTGCAAGAAGTGTAAGTTCTGTTGCTATACATTCCAGCATTTTGGATTTTTGAACTAATTCACTAAATTTGCCAAAGCTAATTGCATACTTAACATAGTCGTTTTCTGCTATAGATTTCTGCAAACTCCGGAGTTCATTCAGCAACTGAGTTTTTCCCTGAAGCAGAATTTCAAGCCTTCCTGTACATATTAAAGCATCATACTTGTTCATTGTATAAACCTCCTGTTTTTGTATACAGTTTTCAATGTACACACTTAAATGAGTGTGTTGCGAGTCTTTCTCGCTTACATTAGCATTATAGCATATTATGTTAATTCCTGCAATATTTATATAAAATTAATATTGTTTTGTATGATTTTTTTAGACAATGAGACAGGTTTTTGTCTACCCTTGTCTATTTAATTCATCTATTAGTTCAATTACTGTATTTAAAAATCTTTTACATGACTTTAAATATAATGTTTCTTTAGTAGTGTGAACATTTGAAAGGTCTGGTCCAATTGATATCATTTCCAAATTTGGCAACTTATTATATATCATTCCACATTCGACCCCTGCATGAATTGCACAAATTTTTGGTTTCTCCATATTGTGTACTCTCATATATGCATCTATGTATACTTTTTCCAAATTTGAGTTTGGTTTGTATTTCCATCCAGGATAAGATGAACTTTCTTGTGTTGAATACCCATATTTCTTGGCTAAACTATTATTATATTCTTTGATTTGCTCCTTTTTTATATCATCACTTGATCTAATTAATTGAGTTATATTTATCTTTCCATCTTTAACTTCTACAATACCTGTATTTCCAGATGTTTCTACCAAACCTTCTACATCTTTACTATATTCAATTACACCCTGTTTTAGATTAAGTATTAAATTAATTACTTCTTTTGAATCTTCTATGCTTAACCCTTTTATTAAATTTTCGTTAACTTTTGAAAGCTCTACTTTTAACTCTTTATCTTCATTTGTTTTTTCTGTTATTCTTAAAACATCATCTATTACATTTTTTATATTTTTAGAATTTGACCCAAACACTACTTTAGTGCTGTTAGGAATTGCATTATCTTTATTTCCACCAATAAAAGAAACTATATTTACATTGTCCAATTTATTTATAATCTGGGCTGCTAGAAAATTTGAATTAATACGTCTTTTGTCTATATCTATACCTGAATGACCTCCATGTAATCCAGTTATATTTAAAGAATATATGCATTCATCTATTTCGGTTTGTTTTACTTCTTTTTCATAGCAAAGTCTTACACCACCTGCACATCCAACAATAGCAGTATTTTCTTCTTCACCATCTACATTAATTAAATATTTAGCATCTATTCCAGAATAATCAAAGTATTTGGCACCATTCATACCAATTTCTTCTTGAGTAGTAAATAAGCAGCAAATGTTTGGATGATTGATTTCTTCATCATCCAACAATAATAACAATGTTGCAACTCCTATACCATCATCTGCACCAAGTGTTGTATCTTTAGCAGTATATGTATCCTCATTTTCTATTATTTCAATTGGATCACTATTAAAATTATGAGTACTATATTCTGTTTTTTCACATACCATATCCGTATGTGCCTGAAAAATTATTGTTTCTTTGTCCTCATAACCTTTGGTTGCTTCTTTTTTTATTAACACATTAAAATAATTGTCCATTCTATATTCCAGTTTTCTTTCCTTTGCAAAGTTACAAATATACTCCGCTATTTTTTGTTCTTTGCATGAATTTCTAGGAACTTTAGAAATTTCCTTAAACCAATATAATAGTTTTTCGTATTTTTTCTCTATATTCATAATATTTCTCTCTCCTCAAACATTTATTTATAGACAAGGGGACGGGGTTTTTGTCTGAGACAGGAACCCCGTCCCCTTGTCTCTCTTGTCTATTATCTACATAATTTTTTTCACTTCATCTATTCTCTTTTTTACTTCAATTGGCGAAGGACCTCCAATTACATTTCTATTCATTACACAATTGATTAAATTTACAGATTCGTATATATCTTCATCAAATTTATCACTTTTATTTCTATATTCTTCTAAAGTTAAACTATCTAAATCCTTATTATTATCAATACAATAAGCTATAATTTCTCCTGTTATTTTATAAGCATCTCTAAAAGGAATCCCCTTTCTTACTAGATAATCAGCACAATCTGTTGCATTAATAAACCCCTTTAATGCAGCCTTTTTCATATTTTCTTTATTAATTCTCATTGTTTCAATCATTGGCATAATTGTTTCTAAACATATTTTTACTGTATCAATACTTTCAAAAATAGCTTCCTTATCTTCTTGCATATCTTTATTATAAGCAAGTGGTAAACCTTTCATCATAGTTAATAATGTAACTAAATTACCATAAACTCTACCTGTTTTTCCTCTAATTAGTTCAGTAATATCAGGATTTTTCTTTTGAGGCATAATTGATGAGCCTGTTGAGAAACTATCATCTAATTCAATAAATTTAAATTCCCAAGAACACCATAAAATAATTTCTTCACTAAATCTTGATAAATGCATCATTATTATAGAAATATCTGAAGCAAGTTCTATAACAAAATCCCTATCAGAAACTCCATCTAAACTATTTTTTGTAATATCATCAAATTTCAAAAGTTCTTGTACATACCTTCTATCAATATCATAAGTAGTTCCTGCTAATGCACAATTTCCTAATGGCATAATATTCGTTCTTTTATAAGTATCTTGTAATCTTTCTATATCACGCATAAGCATTTCAACATAAGCCATTATGTGATGTGCAAAAGTGATAGGTTGGGCTCTTTGGAGATGGGTATATCCCGGCATCACTGTTTCCAAATTTTCTTCAGACTTTACAAGTAAAATTTTAATTAATTTTTTTATTAAATCAACAATACTTATTATTTCATCTTTTAAATACATTCTTATATCTAATGCCACTTGATCATTTCTACTTCTAGCAGTATGTAGCTTTTTACCAATATTCCCCAATCGTTTGGTTAACTCGCTCTCAATATACATATGTATATCTTCTGCATCAAAATCAATTTGTAAAGTACCATTTTCAAGTTCACAAGCAATCTGCGATAATTCTTGAACAATTGCCTTTGCCTCTTCAGCCAATATTATTTTCTGTTTCTCTAACATTTTTGTATGTGCTATACTACCTTTTATATCATGTTTATACATTCTGCTATCAAAATGAATTGATGAATTGAAGTCGTTTGTTCTTGCATCTAATTCTTTTTTAAATCTTCCTTCCCATAATGCCATATTTTTTCCCCTCCTATTTTCTATTTTTTATTTTCTATCATTTTACTTCTTACCTTTGTTGGCAATCCATATAAATTGATAAATCCTTTTGAATCTTCTTGATCAAAGTCTTCATCTTCACCAAAAGAAGCAGTTTGTTCTGAATATAAAGAATATGGGCTTGATATACCATTACTTATAATATTTCCTTTATATAATTTCAATCCTACATCTCCTGTTACAGTCTCTTGTGTTTTATCAACAAATGCAGATAAAGCCTCGCGAAGTGGACTAAACCAACCAGCATTATATAATAATTCACCAAATTTATCTGCTACACTTTGCTTGTAATGAGCTGTTTCTTTGTCTAAGCAAATACTTTCTAGAAGTTCATGTGCTTTATAAATTATAGTTCCACCTGGTGTTTCATAAACTCCTCTTGATTTCATACCAACAAGCCTATTTTCAACCATATCTAAAATACCTATACCGTTTTTTCCACCAATCTCATTTAATTTTAAAATAATATCTAGTGTAGACATTTTTTTATCATTTAAAGCAACTGGTACTCCTTTTTCGAATGTTAATTTTATTATTTCTTCTTTATCTGGTGCTTTTTGAGGCGTTACTCCCATTTCTAAAATTTTATCATATTGAGGGACATTTAACGGATTTTCTAAATCTAGTCCTTCATGTGATAAGTGCCACAAGTTTTTATCTTTTGAATAATTTGTTTCTCTATTAATTTTTAGTGGTATATTATGTTTTTCTGCGTATTCAATTTCATCTTCTCTACTTTTTATATCCCATGTTCTCCATGGTGCAATAACTGGCATGTCTGGTGCAAATGCTTTTACACCAAGTTCAAATCTCACTTGATCATTTCCTTTTCCTGTGCAACCATGACATATTGCATCTGCATTTTCTTTTTTTGCAATTTCAACTAATTTTTTGGCAATTAAAGGTCTTGAAAATGGTGTTCCTAATAAATATACATTTTCATAAGTGGCTCCTGCCTTTATTGTAGGAATAATATAATCATTTACCATTTCTTCTTTTAAATCCAGAACATAAATTTTAGAAGCACCTGTTTTTTTGGCTTTTTCTTCTAGTCCTTCTAATTCATTTTCTCCCTGTCCTACATCTCCTGTTACAGCAATCACTTCACATCCTTCATAATTTTCTTTTAACCATGTTATAATAACTGAGGTATCTAATCCTCCTGAATAAGCTAATACTATTTTTTTATAATTCATTTTTAATTCCTCCTATAAATAAATTTTAATATCAATTTTCACTTGTTACTTAACTACGTCTTCGTTTAGGCCATCCACTGTAAAAAAATTTTTTATAATTTGTATTTTCTTTCATACTATTATACACCTCTTTAAATTATTATATTTTATACCGAAATAAGCAACAGGAGAACCTTTTATATTATGCGTTTCTAGTGCTATATACCTTTTTTTATTATAATAAAAAAAACGTCTTCTAGAAAAAATCTAGAGACGCTATAAACGTGGTACCACACTAGTTATTTATAGTTTTCTAACCATAAATCACTCTAACCTGTTACGTAGGTATACGTA
This sequence comes from uncultured Clostridia bacterium, assembly GCA_947581895.1. Classification (GTDB taxonomy): domain Bacteria; phylum Bacillota; class Clostridia; order TANB77; family CAG-508; genus CAG-492. The sequence continues at coordinate 35,748 of CANPWE010000011.1, forward strand.
TTGTTATACTTTTACTAACTCTTCATTTCCAACAATCACTCATGAGTCCTTTTCACTATATCATCCACCATTAGGCTCACACCAACCCTAACTCGCTTTGGTTTTACAATATGCTACTCTCTCAGTCAACGATTTAACATATTCTCTTAAAAATAATTACAAAATATTATATCATAAATTAGACACAAAGTCAATACTTTTTTAGGCCTGAGACATATTTTCTTGCAACTATTCCATATAATACTCTTTCTAGTAATATTCCTTTTTCTGTTTTAAATCTTTTTACATATTCATTAAATAAATCTTGGTCTACAGATTTTAGATGTTCTTCAAATGAATCTTCTATTTCTGAAAAATCATCTAAAATTGGAACTTTTAATAATAATGCCATTAAATCTTCTTCTGTTTCATAATATTCATTTATTTTTATCTCAACTTTTTCAACTTTTGAAAATCCTTCATTTACTAAATCTTCATAGTCCTTTTCAGATAATGCTTTTTTGTCTTTATATCCTTGACCTTTTCCAAATAGCTTTTTTAATTCCCAACAATCTTTCTGATCAACACCTTCAATTACCAATACTCCACCTTTTGTTAGGCAACTATAAATTTGCTTTGCATCAATAACTGTGTGCCTTGCTGAAACTAAATCAAATAATTCACCTGGAAATGTCATTTTTAAATTATCCATTATTCCAAACTTTATATTTTTTTCTGGATATTTTTTTGCATTCTCTTTGGCTGTATATATCATTTCTTTTGAAAAATCGGTTGCAATTAACATTCTTACATTAGGATATTTCTTTAAAACCTTTTCTCCTCCACCTGTTCCTATGTCTAAACATAGGGACTTTTCATTTACATTTTTCTTTATTTGGTCAAAGTATTCCCAATCAGTTAAACATTCTTCTTCATATTTTATTTCACTAAAATCCCAATTTGCTACTTTTGAATAGTATTCTAATTCTTTTTCTTTCATTTTCTATATCTCCTTGTATAATATATTTGGTTGTATCAAAAAAGAACCTCCCTTCTATGAACATAAGCAAAAACAACCATAAAATTTTGCTATGGTTTATATTTTTGCCATTCATAAAGAAAGATTCTCAACATTCTTTATTATTCAAACTATTTCTAGTTATCAATTTCTTTGATAGTATCACGCGAATGGTCGAATTGAAATACTATAATATTATATTAACATAATATTAATAAGTTGTCAAATCTTTCGACCAAGGTTATTTTCTCAGGTCTAAGATACGAAAAATTTTTTTCGTATCTTAGATCTGAGGTGTTTTAGATTTTTATTTACAAACTACTCAAACTATGTTATTATATACTTGATTTTTTTAAGGAGTTTTTTTATGGCAAACAAAAAAAAGATATTAATTAGTTCGGGAGTTTGACACTTTTAAAATAAAAAATTCTTTGAAAGCATTATGAATGCTTATTTTTTTTGTCAAATTTTTCAT
>CANPWE010000012.1 GCA_947581895.1 uncultured Clostridia bacterium
TTTTGGACTTACTAATAAAGGTTCTTTTGTATGTTCATATGTTGCTGTTGTAGATTCTCCACTTGCTAGTTTTGATGCATCTACTTGTGGTTCTCTTGAGTTTTCTAATTCATTATCATTTACTTTTGTAATAAATTTACGTAAACTTAAGTCAAAGATTTTTCCTTTATTTTCTACTATTATTGTAAGAGAATTACCTTCTATTTTTGCTTCAACATTTGCTGTTTTATCTGTGTCTTTTAATTTAACTTCTATACTTATTGTTCCTTGTTCATCTGGTTCTTTATCATTTAATTTGAAAGATTTTACTTTATAACTTCCATCAACTTGTTCTTTTTCTACTGTTACTTTTAATGGTTCTTCAAGTAAGTAATATCCTTCTGCTGTTTGTGTTTCTACTATTTGGTATTCATCTACTTCATTTACATTATCTTCATCTACATTCTTAGAAACAATTGTTAAATCTTCTATTTCTCCTTTTTCATTTTTCTTTGTTGTTACTGATGCTGTTACATCTGTATCTTCTATAACATTTCCTTGTGCATCTATTCTTTTTGTTTCAAATGTAACTCCTTCTAAGTTTTCTTTATTTTCATCTACTTTATTAATTTTTAAAGTATATACTCCTTGTTGTTCAACAGATACAGTCTCAAAATCATCATCATCTTCTGAACCTGGATAATATTTTTTATTATTGTTAACTATTACATTTTCTTCATTTACTACTTCTTGCTCATACCAATTATCTAAGTCTAAACCTTTCATTAATATTGTTCTTTGTTTAGAATCTCTATCTACATAATAATCTGCTTCTCTAGCCTCTGCTGGTACAAATTTACCCATCTCATCAAAGTATCCATATTCAGTAATTTCAGCTCTGTTAGTTAAATATTTTCCTACTTGTGCTTCATCTGATACTCGTAATTGAATTTGTACTTCTTTTGAATCTATAGTGAATTCATTATTTTCACCTACTACAAGTGGTTTTAGTGCTTTTCCTTCATCTTCTTGTTCTGATTTAAATATTTGTGTTGATATATATCTGTTATTATCAAATTCTTTTACTTCACCCCAACCTTGTTGTTTGTTAATTTCACTATCTTCTACATATTCTAATCCAGCTGGAATATAATCTGTTATTTCGTTTACATATCCATTTAGAGTTCCTTCATTATATACTTTGATACTATATGTTATTATGTCACCTTTCTGTACTTTTATAGCTTCTTTATCATGATTATAATAGAATGTAGTACCTTTTTGTAAACCTTCTATTGATAATTCTGGTTGTCTTTTTGCTATTTCAGCGCTATCTTTATTTAAAATATCTTTTCCATCACGATTTATTGCTATTATTGATTTACGTAAGCTTAAATCAAATGTTTCTGTTTTTTTATTTTTGATGCTTAGTTTTATAGCATTACCTTTTACATTAGCAGTTATGTATCTAAATAATTCCCAACTTTGATTTCCGTTTATATGGTACATGTTCATCATCAGTATAATCATCATTTCCATTGTCTATGTATATATCATAATGTAAAGGATTATCAAGAGAATATTTCTTTCCTATACTTACACCATAGTCTGATTTTGTTGCATCTAAGCGAATATAATATCCTTCTAATAGATTTTCATATCCTTCTGGTGCTTTTATTTCTTTTATTATATATACATCTTTTTCTAATTCAGTAGAATTCATGCCTGATACATATGTTCCTTTACCATTTTCATTAATTTGTTTTTCTAAGTCATCTAAATCTTCTTTATCTAATTGTTGAGCTGGTACTTGTTGATCTGGATCTTCTATTGATTTAAATTTATGTATTTCAAATTCTGCACCTGCTAATGTATTTTCTCCATCTGTTTTTTCTATTTCTAATGAGTAATTACGTATATATATTGTATCAAAATCATCATCATCTTGTTCTCCTGGATAATATGGTTCAGGTGTTTTGTCGTTTACTATAGTTTGATTGTACCATGTGTCTAATGATGGGTTTGTTAATTGGTCTGGTTGTGAATCTCTATCTTTTGGATTATCAACTTTTTTATTTTCTTTATTTTCATATACTTCATATGCTTCGTGTTTTGTTATTGCAGCTCTATTTGTTATAATTTTTGAATCACTATTACCATCTACTACATTTGCTGTAACTTTACATACAATTCCAACTTCTTGATAGTAATCTTCTTCTTTTTTTCCTGATTCTTTATTTTCATTTATTTCAACTAAGTTTTTAATTGAGTCTGGTGCAAGTATTTTTTCTCCTTTATATGTTAGTACTACTTTATTATCAGATGATTTTGCTTCCCATTCTTTATCAAAACCTTCTTCTAATGATACGAATTCTAATCCCTCTGGTAAGTAATCTGTAATTTCTGTTGCACGTCCAGAGTAATCTTCACCAGAACCTTCATTGTATACTCTAATTCTATATGTAACAAGATCTCCTGTGTCTGCCAATACTTTTAATTTGTCATGATAGTATTCTGCAGTTTTAGACCAATCTAATATTGATAAAGATTTTGATGTTAATTCAGGAACTTTTAGTCCATATTCTATAGTATATGGCTTATTATCTTCACCATTAAAGTCTTTTTGAATTGAATAAATGAATTTTCTTAATGATAAGTCAAATTCTGGGTTGTAGTCTATTTCTACACAGTCAACATCATCATCATCTTCTTTTTGTAATTCGTTTTTATCTATTTTTGATAAATCTTCTTTTTTGTCTTCATGCGCTTTGTAATTTGTTTGGTGTTTTGCTTGTAATTCAATGCTTTCTTTACCCATTGAGTCTTTATCAACACCAGCATCTACTGCACTATAATAATTGTTGTCTGTTCCAATATATCCATACTCTGTTATGGCAGCTGAATTATATAATCTTCCATTTGCATCTTCTGTAACATCTGTTACGATTTTTATGTCATGTTTGTCGCAACTTTCTTGGTTTTCTTTTGTAGCTTCATTAATATTTTTTAAACTAATACCTTTATCACCATCTAATGTAATTTTTAAAATATTGTCACTCTCTGCATATTCGTATTTTATATTAGGTAAGTCTTTATTAAATTTTTTTGTTTCTGTTTCATTAAATTTTAATCCTTTTGGTAAATAGTCTGTTATTTGTTTAATAGTAGCATCAACTGAACCTTCATTATAAACAGTTATTACTGATACTAGTTTGTCTTTTCTATTAACTGATGCTGGTTCTTTGTTCATATTATATCTTAAATCTGATGCTTGACCATTTTTTACATTTTCATATCCTGAAATATCTATTTTACTTTTTTCTTTATCACTATCTTTAGATTTTAATTTTACTTCTGTTCCATCTTCAGCTATTTTACTTTCTATTCTCTTAGTTAATGCAACATCCATATTTTCTATAATGATTTTGTCGAAGTCATCATCATCTTCTTGACCTCCAAAATCATGAAAATTACCATCTAACCACTCATTATGATTATTAGAATAGTTTTTCCATTCATCACTATCTCTATCTGTTGTTCCTATTGACCAAGTATTTGCAGATGAATCCATATCTGAACCTTTTTCAAATCTGTATTCTGATATTTCTGATATATTTGTATATACACCTGTATTTATGCCTGTTACTTTACACTCCACATATATTGTTTGAGATTTTGCTTTGAATGTTTCATCAGTGTCCTCTTCATTATATGCATCCATATTTTCCAATTCAGTTTCTATGTTTATATTATAATCATCTAATTTCTCAGTCTTTAATTCTTTAGTAGCATCTCCGTTTTTACTATATGCTTTTACAAATTCTAAATATTTAGGTAAATGGTCTGCTATATGTGTTGCAGTACCTTGAATATTACCTTCATTAAATAATTGAATTGCATATACAACTGTATCTCCTAATTTAACATTTACAGGTGTTTTATTCATACTATATGATGCATTATGTGGTTTTTTATTTTCCTTTAATGCAGTTAAATCTATTTTTTGTAATCTTTCACTTACATTTGTACCATTAACTGAATATACATATTTCTTTAATGCTATATCAGGAATTTGATTTTCCAATTGTTGAGTCCATGCATCATTCTTTGTTACATGCTCTCTAACTACATCAATCATAAGTTGAGGATCTTTTATATCTTCTGTTGGTACGAATATTTTAGCTGTACTAACTTCACCAAAATCAAAAGAAAATCCTACTTGTAAATTATCTGTACTATCTATAGAAAAATCATTATTTAATTGTATGTAAAAATCTTTTTCTTCTGTTGTAGCAGATGATAAATCTAAAGCATTTCCTGCAGCATCAACAACACTATATTGTAATACATTAGAACCATAAGAAACATTATCTACTTTTACACTAAATCCAAATGGATTTGATATTTTAAATGGTCCTATTTTTTTAGAATCTTGATCATATGTTGCACTATCTTTATTTATTTTTGTTGTATTATATGCTCCGTTTTCATCATAAAAACCTTTATACTTATTTATATTATATGTTTCACTATTATATCCAGTTTTTAAGTAAGTTAACCATTCTTTTGCAAATTGTGCACTTTTTTGAGATTTATCTATAGTTTCTACTACTTCTTCTGCTGGTTTTTGTCTAGTATTATGAGTATAATTAGCATCATCATATTTATATAATTTTAAATCTAAAGTTAGTTCACCATCTTCTCCTATAGGATTATCTCCAAATTTATATCCACCATTGCCATCTCTTTGTAAAACATAGCTTTTCAACATATAATATTGCATAATTTTTATAAAGTTATCTCTTCCATCTACTTGGACAGCTTCTGGCGTACTTTTTTCACTTTTACGTGTATCTGTATGCCAAGCTCCACTATAGTATGTAGTATGCCATAAAAGTGGATTAATTTTATTATTAGTAACAGTAAGTCCTGCTTTTGCATAATAATTATTTAACTCATCATACATATTTTCATAATTTGCTTTTTGGTCATCAGAAAGATGAGAAAATACTTGATTCTCCATATATGTTTTTTCTTGTGAACCATCTTCCATATTTGTTAGATACATATTTTCAAGTATCCACAAAAAATGCTTATAGTGTTCCTCATCACGAAAATATTTAGTCATTAAATCAGTATCTTTTAAATCATATGCATTGTATACGTCATATGCAACAGATTGACTTTTTCCAGATTGAACACAGTACACATTCTTGAATTCATTGTCTAAATCTGCATAAGACCACTCTAGACCTCCAACTGGTTCTCCAAATCTAGCTGCATAACTGTTAACACGATCTCTCCAGTTATCTATCCTATATAAAGCTGTCGCATTTGCTTTATTTTCTAATTTACTTTGTAACAGTTGTGCATCTTCAGTTACACTTATAGGAATATATGATGTTATATATGATAGAATCATTCCTATAATTAGAAAAAAACTTAATAATTTAAATTCTGTCTTTTTTCTCCCTCTCATAAAATTTTCTCCTTTCAAAATTGTTATTCTACCATTGATTTTAAATATATTTTTTCAAAAGTCAAATTACAAATTTGTTACTTTTTTTTAAATTTTATAGGGGATTTTAATAGCATAGATTTTTTTACATTTATATTACATTTTTGCATAATATTTTGTAACTAATTTTACGAATTGCTCAAAGTGTAATAATCCGTATGTTTTCAGACATTTTTATAATGATTTTTAATAAGTGAAAATCTATAATTTTTTTGAATAAGTATTAAATTTTCCATATGCTTTTTTTAGTATAAATTTTATTACATGGTCATCTATATGTATTTTTTATATGAAATTTCATCAGTTAACTAAATAACATGTAAATCACATCAATAAAAAGCAAGTAACTTAATGGTTATTTTAGTTACTTGCTTTAATTATTTTTATTCTGTATAAGTTACATTGAAATTTGTTACAGGAATTTCTTCCCAATCATCTTCATCTTCTGATGTTCTTTTTTCAACCTTTATTTCTTCTAATACATATTCTATTTTCTTTCCATTTTCACTTACTGGTAGGTTTTTTATATCTTTTGTATCATTTCCTATAATTTCTACTGTTATTAAGTTTCCACTAATATCTTTTACTTCCTGTTTTTCTCCATCTACCATTTTCATAACCTGTATTGTAGCTCTATAATTTTTTGCTTCTTCTTCTGACATTTTCCATATCTTCTTTACACTTATTGATGTCGTTTGTACATTTCCATTATCATTTATTATATCTAACATTATTCTATCAGTTGTGTATATTGTAGCTGTTACTGGGCTATTAGTCCATACTGGAAGTTCTTTATCAACTTTAATATTAGGACTTTGTACTATAGAGTTTATTACTTCTTTAGTTTCCTCTAAGATTTTTTCTGCATTTGCTTTGATTGTTTTTGCTAATATAGACGTTCCTTTAGTTATTTCTTTTTCTCCTTCTGCAGCTGTGCCGTCTATTGTACCATCATTCCAATATATGGTTCCTTCATTTTGTATAGCATCTTGTTCTCCATTTAAAACTGGTGTTTCTTTTATTACATTGTTATCTTGAGTTCCAATTGTTAATGTACTTTTATTTATTACTACACATCCTTTAGAGTTTTCTATTTTTGATACTGTCTTTTTATCATTTTCATTATCTCCGTTATCTTCTTCAGGATTTTCTACTTCATCAATTATTGTTAAATGACCTTTATTAGTAAATATAGCTTCTTCCATTTCAGCTGTTATACTATGTCCATTTAAATTTATAGTAATATTTGCTTTTTCTGTTATTGTCATTGGTTGTGTTATTGTTATTGGAGAATATACTATAACTTTTCCTGAACCATTATTAACAGCATGACTTATAGCAGTTTCGAATTTATCAAAGAATACTCCATTTACTGATACTATTTTATCTATTTGGGCATCTATTTCTAATGTGGCAATATTGTTATTATCTACATCTTCATCTTCTGATTCATATCTAACTTTGTAATTTTGAGGCATTACAGTTACACCTCCATTTATGGCTTCAGTTGATCCTTTTATTATTCCATCATAGAAATTAAAATTTCCTTCTGTTTCTTTATGTACACCATATACTAAACCTGTTACTTGTGGAGTATCTGTTGATACTGCATCTTCATTGTTTCCCATTATAAATGTTCCTCTTTGTATATCAACACCATCTGCTGTTGATGAATTTATGGTTCCTCCTAATAAAGTAAAAGTTCCTCCTGTTATTTCTACTACTCCATTATTTTTTGTTTTACCATCATATCCTGTGTTATTTATACTTCCTTGATTCATGGTTACTTCTCCTGTATCAGTTGTTAAATAATTTATATTGCCACCATTTATTGTTACATTACCATGATTATCAATAGTATCTATATTACCATCAATTATTGTTAGACCTGAACCTTTTTGTATTACGATATTGTCTTTATAATTTCCATTTTTTATATTTATTGTTGAGTTACTTAAATTTATAGCATCATCAAATTCTGTGAAATTTCCATTTTCTAGATTTAAGTTTGCATAACTACCATATATACCATATACTTTTCCTTTTCTTGAACCTTCACTCGTTTCTCTTTGAAAATCGCTTATCTTAATATTGCTTATTGTTGTACCATCTTTAGCATTTGGATCATTTACATATATTGCATATTGATGAGAATATTCCAAAACATAGCTTGCACCCTCATTATAACCAATATTATTAAATTTGATTTTTTCAATATTTACATTTCCTTTTCCTTTAATATATATACCATATTGGGTTAGTAGTTCAGTTGTATTTAAAAAGATATCTCCATTGCTCCAATTAACTTCGTTACTACTGTCTGTATATATACCATATTGATTACCAGTAATTTGGTTTGCTCTAATATGCCCGTCCTTCCAATCAATAATTCCTTCTCCTGTATTGTATATTCCATAATTATGTCCTTCATCTAAAGTTAAATTACCTGTACGCCATGTTACTTTATTAGTGTTATTAATTACTTTTGTATAATCCTCACTATCATAATTTATGGAATTATAAGTACCTCCATTAATAGTCAATTCTCCATAATTATCTATTATTAATTTTGAAACTCCTAGTATTGTCCCTTTATCATTATTGTCTTTTCCTATTATTTCTAGTTTTCCATTATTTTTTATTGCATTAGTACTAGATGTTTCTATGCTATGTCCATTCAAATTTAATTTAATATTTTTTCCATTAGGAATTGTTATATTTTCTGATTTAGTCATATATGTATCATTTATAACATTTATTGTGTGTTCATTATTATCTGTGATGTCATTTATTGCTTTTTGAGCATCTTCTATGGTATTATAATTTTCACCATCCATTTCAAAAATACTTATATTTTGTAAAACTGCTGTTTCTAATTCATCGTTTTCATCTGTATTTTTTACTATTTGATATCCTTTTTCTTTATCTGTGATATTATGATTAATAGATTTTCCTTTTTCTCCTATTATCTTTCCATCATAAAAATTAAATGTTCCTGTACTATAAACACCATATGTTTTTCCTTGTATTGTTGGTATTTCATCACTCGGATCTTTATCCTCACCTTTTTCTGCTTCTTTATCTATCTGTTCTCCTATATTTAACTGTCCTTGTTGATTGTATACACCATATAATTTTTCACTTGTTATAGTTCCTCCAGTTATATTTACTGTTCCTGTTTTATTTATTTTGTTATTATTTACACCATATGAGTTCTTACTTGTTATTTTCCCTCCAGTTATATTTATTGTTCCTTCTTCTTGGTAATTATTATTATGTATTCCAGCATTTACACTATCTACTGTTCCACCATTAAAATTAATTGTTCCTCCATTATAATTATTTATACAAAATACATTACTTAGAGATGATGTTGATATCATTTTTCCATCATTTATGTTAATTTCTCCAGTAGACTCATTATATATTACTGTAGATCTAGTACTTGTAAATGTTCCATCATTTATTGTTATTGTACCATTTTTAGCATTATATAAAGAGCTACTAACAGTTGAAATTGTAGTTTTTCCATCAATTTCTATTGTTCCATCACTATTATTATTTATACCATATGATGAATTTGAGCCTGTTACTGTTATATTTGAATTTGAAATTTGCATTTCATTATTGCTACAATTGTATATGGCATGTGCATTTTTTACAGAAATTTTGTTTCCATTTATTTTAGCTTCTCCAGATTCAGAATTATATATACCATGTGCATTACTTTCATTTGTTGTAATTTCTCCTCCATTAATTACTAGCTTTCCTTTATTATATATACCATAATCATTTGTTCCAGTTGTTGAAATTGTTCCAGATTCTACATTTAATGTTGCACCTTCATTATTCTTTACAGCACATTTATTTTCATTACTTGAGCCATTTACTTCATGTTTAATACTTCCTTGAGAATTTTCTTTTGTATCCTTTATAGTTAATTTTCCTTTATTTTCAACAGTACAATCTGCTGCACTTGTAATAGTGCATCCATTAATATTTAATTCAGCTGTCATATTATCTTTAATCGTTATATGTTCTGATGAACTCATAGAAAAATCTGCTAATAATGTAATCACATAGTTTTTTGATGTGTCTATACTTTTTAATGCTTCTTCAAATTCTGATATTGTTGAAAATTTTCTTTCAGGTTGTTCATTATCACTTATTTTTATAATGTCTACCTTTTCTAATATTGCACTTTCAGTACCATCTTCATTACTTTTTTTAACTACTTGATATCCAACTTCTTTTTCTGTTACATTTCCAGAATAAGATTTACCTTCAGGTCCTGTTATTATACCATCATAAAAATTTAATGTTCCCTTACTATTATCTATACCAGATTTTTTACCTTCTCCTTTTATTTCAGGATTTTCTGTACTAGGTTCTTCTTTTTCTTCTAATCCTTTTGTTGTTATCTTTTCACCTAAATTTATTATACCCTTACTATAATTATAAATACCACTTCCTGCTTTACTTATTACTTTTCCACTTACTACATTTATAGTTCCTTGGCTTTGATTATTTATTGCATGAGTATTTTCACCTTTTACTGTTCCTCCATGCATTTCAATAGTTCCATTTTTATTATTATTTATACATGCATAATTACTACTTAAATTAGTTATATCTCCTCCATTTATTGTTATTTTTCCAGTATCGTTATTATATATTGCACTATTGTTTTTACAACTTATTGTTGCATTATTTATTGTAACATCTCCTGCGCCATTATTATATACTGATTGTACTAAAGTTGATATATTAGTATTTTCATTTATCTCTACTTTTCCTTCTCCTTTATTATATACACCATATGAACCAGTTGAATTATTTGTTGTTATATTTACACCTTTTAGCTTTAATGTTTCAGAAGTATCATTATATACCCCATAAGCATTTGAACCACTTGTTGTTATAGATCCACCTGTTATTTCTGCTTCTGCCAAATTTTCTATTGGATATATATAGTTTCCTGTAGCATCTATTTCAGCATTATTTGTATTTAATTTTCCTTCATTTTTTATTATTGTTTTATATACACTACCCATTCCTGATTTTGTACAATATATGCCTATTCCATTACCTATAGTCAACTCTCCTTTAGAAGTTGTATTATCTTCCTCTGTTTTTCTTGCATTATGTATAACCGTAACACCTGTAAAACACATTATATTTCTATCAGCCTCTTTTTCTTCTGTAGTATCTGCAGTTTCTAATTCTTGTGCAGAATCTGTGGTTTCCAATTGTTTTGTAGAATCTGTAATTTCTAATTTTCCTTCATTATATATTGTATCATCTGTCATTGCATATAGTTTATTATTATTTAAATCTAACTTTATATTTTGTCCTTTTTCAATTTTTATTTGCTCTGTTTGATCAATATCCTTTAATAATTTTATAGTTTTTTGTTGATCTTCTTCATTTTTACTACATGCTTCTACTGCCTCTTTTAATGTATCATATTGAGTACTATTTTCTGATCCATTTTCTACTTCTGCTACATCTACTGTATGATCTAGTATTAATACTTCACGTTGTGCTTGATCTTCACCTTCATTTTCAGTATTAACAATATCATAACCATTTTCAAGCTCCTTAACTGACATTCCAATTACCTTATCTTGAGTTCCAATTAACCTTCCATCATAAAAATTTAAATGCATTCTATTAGAATCAATTGTCCATTCTGAATTTCCTGATTTTATTTCAGGATTATTAGTATCAACTTCATTATCTCCCTTAGTTCCTATATTTATATCTCCTGTAGTATTTCCCATTAAAATTGCTTGTGCTTGTGTTGATTCTAGTGTGCCTGATACAATATTTAATTCTAAATTTTCATCTTCATCAGCATATATAACAGGACCTGCTGAATTTATTGTTGTTTCGCCTTTTATATATACTATTCCTCCATCAGTTAAATCAATTGCACCATTCTTCTTATTAGTTGATTCATTTTTTATAGAAGAATTATCTATTGTTAATTTTGTATTTTTACCTCCACAATCTATTGCATAATAATTTCCTGAAGAAGTAATTTCAGAATTAGATATTTCAATATTGGAATTTGTACCAGCAAAATCTATACATTTATTATTATTATAAGCCATGTGGCATTCATTTAAAGTAATATTAGAATCATTAAAAGCATTACAATATATTCTTCCATTTAAAGTTGTTTTATCTGCTTTCACATTAGAATAATCAGAGGAACTAGAAAAAACATTTCCTTTAGTATTGCTTATATCAGAATTTTTTATTATTAAGTCAGAATAATCTTCTCCCATACCAATACAATTTTTATTTGAGTTAGCAGCTTTTAATGTAACTTTATCTAATGTTATTAATCCATATATTGCATCATGATATATTTGATAATCACAATCTTCACTATATTCTCCACCTGTTACATTTATGTTAGCAATACATTGTGTTGTAGTTACTCCTATATCTGCCTCTATTTTTCCATTTTTTACATTTGTTAGACTTGCTTTTCCTTTTGCCCAAATTGCTCTATCATTATTCCCTGTTAATGTTAATTCTCCATTATTTATATTTGATGTACCACCTGCTAAAGTATTTACACCTGATGTATAATTTTTGCTACTAATTATTTTGCCACCATCTACATTTAATAAACCTTCATTTTCTATTGCAGAATAATATGTATTTGATTTTCCTTCTTTATCTATTTCTATAGTTCCACTTGTTAGTGTTAACTCTCCTTCCTGTTTTTTAGTAAGTGTTATACTATTTATTTTAAATTCATTATCTACACCTGTTTTACTGCTTGTACCTCTCTTATATCTTAAATTCATATAATATTTTTGTCCACCTGCTATATCAATTGATTGTTTTTGAGAAGTAGTATTAGACATATTAAGAATGTTTCCATAATTTGAATTAGTAGTAGCTGCACGATCACTATCATCTGGATTATTAGTTATACTAACATATGCTGTTCCAGAACTTGATGCGATTTCAGCATCAATAGTTAAAGTATATTTACCTGTTTTTTCACCTAAATCTAGTTCTAAGTAACCTTTTGCAGTTGTATCTAATTTATTTTGATTATTATTTTTTAATTGTTGAGTGCTTTCATCATATACAAAAATATTCTCATTTTCTGAAGGATATTGCTTTACTTCATCTAATTTTATATTTATTTTATCATCTGTATCATAATTTTCGTCACTTGCACTTGTATTATGTATAACAGAATAAGCTGAACTTGTGATTTTTCCGCTTCCTTCCTCACTTGTATCTACTATTTCTAATTTTCCACTATTTTCTATAATATAATCTGATGCTGTACTAGTTAAAGTTTTTCCATCTAGGTCTAATTTTATATTTTTATCTTTATCTATTACAATTTTTTCTGATTTAGTTACAGTATCTGGTACTAGTACTATCTCTATTGGTTCATCTGAGGCTGTGTCAGCTGCGTTAACTGCTTGTTCTAATTTTGTATATGTTGTTCTTCCTATTCTTGCTTCTACATTTGCAATTATAGCTAATGTTGCCACTTGAGATTTTTTACCTTCTTCTTCATCTCCACTTTTTATTGCTGTATTATATGCAGGTGGTTTATCAGTTACCTCTCCTTGAATTGCGTGTGCTTCATTTTCATCTGAACTTTTTGCTGTAATTATTCCATCATAGAAGTTAAATATTCCACCTTGGTCAACTATAATACCTGTGCCTTTTCCTTCTATTGATGGCTGTATAGGTGATACTTTTTTGTCTAAAACTCCGTAAAGTTAAAGTTGCAGAATTTTTTACACGAATTGCACATGTATTTTGGCTTAATATTGAACCTTTTGCTCTTGTTTCATTTTTTTCATCTACGTTTATTACTGTTAAAGTAGAATTTTCATTTACTGTTAATGTTGGGTTATTTTTACTTTTGTTGTTTACACTATGTCCATCAAGATTTAAAGTTATCTTTTTGTTATTTATTACATTACTTTCATTATATATTTCATCTAATAACTTAATTGTTGTTTTTGACCCTTCAGGAGATGCAGTTATTGCATCATATAAACTAGTATACATTCTACCATTTAAATCGCTGTTTCCTTCTGACTCAACTATTTGTGCTACATTTACTTCTTGTACTTTAGTTATATTTACTAGTTCTTTTGCACAATTACCTGCTGAATCCCAAATCCAAACATAATATTTTCCATTTTGACATATACCCTCTATTCTTGCATCTATATTTAATTTAGGCTTTCTATTTATGTGTTTTGATATATCTTCTTCTGTTAATTCCTCGTCAGCTATTATATAGTCTGGTTCATCTTCTTCATTTCTGCTTATTCCATATTTTACAATTCCAGAGGCATTATCTGTTAATACAGCAGTTATTGTTTCTTCTCTTACTGGTTCTTCATTTTCTTCTTTAAAATTAGTTAAATGTGGTACTTCAGTATCAATATTATCTATAACTTTTATAGATATATTACTTTCTCTTTCTCCTCTTATAGCTTTAGCACTTACTTCAGTATTTGTATCTATTTTAATACTTCCTGTGTAATCTTCCCACTCTCCATTTTTATCTATTTTATACTTAATACTTATATTTGGGTCTTGATGATCAGGTGTTATTGTTAAAGTTCCATTTGTATCTGCTTGGTGTAATCTTGCCAAAGCCTGATGTAATAATTCTGCTTTATTACCTGATGCATCAGTAACTTCTGATATTTGTGCTATTATTTTATCTTCATCATTTATTTGTACATCTAATTTTAAATTATTTAATGCTTTTGTATAACCTTCTACTAATTCTAATTCTTCTATGGTAATTTGATATTTCTTGTTTTTCTTTAAATTACTTAAATCTACAATTACACCTTGTTGTCCATTTGTGCTAAATTCTCCATTTGAATTAACTTCAATCTTTTCTCCAGAATCTATATTAATTATATCTATTCCTAGTTTAGAATTTTTATTTTCTTCTCCTTTTACCTCAGTATTTTCAGCATTTTCTATTTCATCATCTGAATATTGTGTATCATCTACAATTCTTAATTTATTATTACCTACAATTCCATTACCATCTTTGCTTAATATATTTATCTCTATTTGTGCATTATATGTTTTCTCATTTTGAGTATAGTTTGTGTCTTCTGAAGTTTCATTTTTTTCAGAACTTTCAGGATTTCCAGTAGTTTCATCAGTGTCATTTTCTCCAGAACTTTCAGGATTTCCAGTAGTTTCATTGGTGTCAGTTTCTTTAGAATTTGCAGGATCTCCAGCATTTTCATTGGTGTCAATTTCTCCAGAACTTGCAGAATCTTCAGCATTTTCAGCCAAACGTATTGTGTTTTTTATTAATTCTCCGTACACTCATATGGTTTTCAGCAAAATCCTTTTCTTTGGAATTTAGAGTTTGCAATTGTGCTGAATTATATTTTGATTCACCTATTGGAGTTGTTTTAAATTTAATGGACAATACAAATATTGCAGTAATAATTAGTAAAATTACTGTTATTATATATTTTATTCCGATTGCCTAAACCATTACCTTTATTGGCAATTTTGATATTTTTTTGATTTATACTATCATTGATGTTTTGTCTCATTTTTTCACATCCCCTCTGTTTAAACAATTCTCTTATGATTTTATTTTTATTTAAAATATTATAATAATATATATACTTTTATTTTAATTAGGAGATTAATTAAAATCAACCATACAAATTTGTAATATTATTTTTTATTGTACGCATACTTTGATTTCCTCTTTTTTTACATTTTCATGTCTTTTCTGTATTGTTTTCATAAAAAAAGAATAATTATTAAATTTATTTACGGATTTATAACTTTAACATATACATGATTTAAAATATTCAGTCTTAGTAAAATTTTCATTATTTATGTAAACAATTAAATATTTTCTAGTTTTTATATTATTTGCTAATAGTTCTTTACTATTAGGCACTATATAGAACTTTCACTCACATGTTGTTACATATATTGAACACACCTAAAAAAAGCAAGTAACTTAATTGATTTTTAGTTACTTGCTTTAATTATTTTTATTCTTTATATGTTACATTGAAATTTGTTACAGGAAGTTCTTCCCAATCATCTGCATCTTCTGATGTTCTTTTTTCAACCTTTATTTCTTCTAATACATATTCTATCTTCTTTCCATTTTCACTTACTGGTAGGTCTTTTATAGTTTGGGTATCATTTCCTATAATTTCTACTGTTATTATATTTCCACTAATATCTTTTACTTCCTGTTTTTCTCCATCTACCATTTTCATAACTTGTATTGTAGCTCTATAATTTTTTGCTTCTTCTTCTGACATTTTCCATATCTTCTTTACACTTATTGAAGTCGTTTGTACATTTCCACCATCATTTATTATATCTAACATTATTCTATCAGTTGTGTATATTGTAGCTATTACTGGACCTTTAGTCCATACAGGACGTTCTTTATCAACTTTGATATTTGGTTTTTGTACTATAGATTTTATTACTTCTTTAGCACCCTCTATGGCTTTTTCTGCATTTGCTTTAAATGCTTCTGCCATTATAAAGACGTTATCAGTTATTGTTTTTTCTCCTTGCGCAGGATTTTCATCTATTGTACCATCATACCAATTTACAATTCCACTATTTTGTATAGCACTATCTTTTCCTTTTAATTTTGGTGTTTCTGGTATTACATCATTACCTTGAGTTCCAATTGTTAATGTTTGTTCATTTTTTACAACATATCCATTAGTGTTTTCTATTTCTGCTACTGTAGTTGACTCATCTTCATCCTCTTCTTTTATATCCACTACTTCATCAATTATTGTTAAATTACCATTATTAGTAAATATAGTATCATCCAATGCAGCTGTTATTTTATGTCCATTTAAATTTATAGTAATATCTGAACCGTCTGTTATTGTCATTGAATCTGTTATTGTTATATCTGAATACACTATGATTGTTGCTGAATGATTATTAACTGCATTACTAAAAGCTGTTTCAAATTTTTCAAAATACATTCCATTTACTGATACTACTTTATCCATTTTTGAATCTACTTCTAATGTGGCGACGCTTTTAGCCGTATCTTCATTTTCACCTTCAATTTCACATTTAACTCTATAGCTTTCTGGTTGTTCAGTTACACCTCCACTAATAGCATCATTTCCTCCTTTTACTATTCCATCATAGAATTTAAATTCTCCTCCTGTTTCTTTATATACACCATATGTTGCACCTGTTACTTGTGGTGTATCTGTTAGTACTGGTTCTACGTTGTCTCCCATTGTAAATGTTCCTGTTTTTATATAAACACCAATTGCTGTTGATGAATTTATTTTTCCTCCTAATAAAGTAAAAGTTCCTCCTGTTATTTCTACTACTTTATCTTTTTTTGTTTTACTATCATAATCTGTGTCATCTATATTTCCTTGATTCATGGTTACAGTTCCATTAGTTGTTATATAATTTATATTACCATTATTTATTGTTACTGTGCCATGATTTTCAATAGTATCAATATTTCCACCAGTTATTGTTAGGTTTGAATTTTTTTGTACTGAGATACTGTCTTGATATTTTCCATTTTCTATTTTTATTGTTGAGTTACTTAGATCTATTGCCTCATCAAAATCTGTAAATTCTCCTTCTTTTATGTCTAAGTTTGCATAACTACCACATATACCATATACTTTTCCTCTTCTTGAATCATTCTCTGTTTCTCTTTGAAAATCTTCTATCGTAATATTGCCTATTTTTGTATCTTCTTTAGCATCTGAATCATTTACATATATTACATATTGTTTAGAATATTGCATAACATAACTTGCACCCTCACTATAACCAATATTATTAAATTTGATTTTTTTAGCATTTACCGTTCCAGTTTCATTTCCTTTAATATATATACCATATTGAGTTCGTATTTCAGTTGTATTTAAAAAGATATCTCCATTGTCCCAATTAACATTGTTACTACTGTCTGTATATATACCATATTGCTTACCAATAGTTTGATTTGCTCTAATATGCCCATCTTTCCAATCAATATTTCCATCTCCTGTATTGTATATACCATAATTATATCCTTCATCTAGAATTAAATTTCCTGTATTCCATGTTACATTATCAGTGTTATTAATTACTTTTGCATCATTATTACTATCATAATTAATAGAATTATAAGTACCTCCATCAATAGTCAAATCTTTTTTATTATCTATCATTACTTTTGAAACTCCTAATATTGTTCCTTCAACATTATTGCCTTCATCATTATCACCTTTACCTATTATTGTTAAATTTCCTTTATTTTCAATTGCAGTATCACTAGATGTTTCTATTTTATGTCCATTCAAATTTAATACAATATTTTTATTCTCAGAAATTTCTAAAGTTTCTGATTTAGTCATATATACATCTTTTATTACTTTTATTGTAAGTTCAGTATTACCAGTATTTTTTTCTATTTCTTTTTGGACATCTTCTATAGTCTTATACTGTTTATTATTTATTTCAAAAACCTCTATATCCTGTAAAACTGCGGTTTCTAATTTATCATTTTCATCTGTAGTTTTTACAATTTGATATCCTTTTTCTTTGTCTGTTATATTAGGATTAATAGATTTTCCTTTTTCTCCTATTATCTTTCCATCATAAAAATTAAATGTTCCTGTACTATACACACCATATGTTGCTCCTTGTATTATTGGTTCATCAGTACTTGGAGTTTCATTTTGTTTCTTTTCCGTTTCCTCACCTATCTTTTCTCCTATTTTTAACTCTCCCTGTTGATTATATACACCATATGAGTTTCCACTTGTTATAGTTCCTCCAGTTATATTTATTATACCTGTTCCATTACTTGTATTATTATTTACACCATATGAGCTCTCACTTGTTATAGTTCCTCCAGTTATATTTATTGTTCCTCCTCCATTATATATTCCATCCTTTTTACTATTTACTGTTCCATTATTAATATTAATTGTTCCTTCATTATTATTATTTATACCGAACGCACCAATTAGAGTGGATGTTGATGTTATTTTTCCATCATTTATTTCGATTTTTCCAGTAGAGTTATTATTTATTGTTTTAGATCCCGTACTTTTAAATTCTCCATTATTTATTGTTATTATACCTTCTTTATTATTATTTACAGATATACTTGAAGTTGTAATTGTGGTTTCTCCATTAATTATTACTGTCCCATTACTATCATTATTTATACCATATGAATTTGAGTCTGTTACTGTTATATTCGTATCAGAAATTTGTATTTTATTATTGCTACAATTGTATATGGCATGTGCATTTTTTGTAGAAATTTTGTTTCCAGTTATTTCAGCTTGTCCAGATTCAGAATTATATATACCATATGCATTACTTTCATTTGTTGTAATTTCTCCTCCATTAATTACTAGCTTTCCTGTATTATATATACCATAATCATATGTTCCAGTTGTTGAAATTGTACTAGAATCTACATTTAATGTTGCATCTTTATTATTCTTTACAGCACATTTAATTTCTTCTTTTGAGCCATTTACTGTATGTTTAATACTTCCTTTATGATCTTGTTTAGAATCTTTTATAGTTAGTATCCCATTATTTTCAATTGTAAAATCTGCTGCACTTATAATATTACATCCATTTATATCTAATTCAGCTGTCATGTCTTTTTCTATTGTTAATTTTTCTGATGAACTCATAGAAAAATCTGCTAATATTGTAATTACGAATTTTTCTGATGTAACTATACTTTGTAACTCTTTTTCAAATTCTGACATTGTTGAAAACTTTTTTTCAGTTCCTTTATTATCAGTTATTTTTATAATATCTACTTTTTCTAATATTGCACTCTCAGTATCTTCTGTACTATTTTTTCTAACTATCTGATATCCTACTTCTTTTTCTGTTACATTTCCAGAATAGGCTTGATCTTTAGATCCTGTCACTATACCATCATAAAAATTAAATTTACCCTTACTATTTTCTATACCAGCTTTTTTACCTGTTATTGCAGGATCTTTTACATTAGGTTCTTCACCTTTTTCTAATTCCTCTTCTGTTAATTTTTTACCTAAATTTATTGTACCACTACTATAATTATAAATACCACTTGCCCCTTCACTTATTACTGTTCCACTTACTACATCTATGCTTCCCGTGCTTTGATTACGTATTGCATAAGAATTTTCACCTTTTACTGTTCCTCCATGCATTTCAATAGTTCCATCTTTATTATTATTTATACATGCATAACTTTTAGTTGAATTAGTTATATTTCCTCCATTTATTGTTATTTTTCCAGTATCGTTATTATATATTGCACTATTGTTTTTACAACTTATTGTTGCATTATTTATTGTAACATCTCCTGCACCATAATTATATATTGATTGTACTGAAGTTGATATATTAGTATCTCCTTCTATTTCTACAGTTCCTTCTTTTTTATTATACACACCATATGAACCAGTTGAACTATTTGTTGTTATATTTACATCTTTTAGTTTTAATTTTTTAGAAGTATCATTACATATACCATAAGCATTTGAACCACTTGTTGTTATAGATCCACCTGTTATTTCTGCTTCTTCCAAATTTTCTATTGGATATATATAGTTTCCTGTAGCATCTATTTTAGTATTATTTGTATTTAATTTTCCTTCGTTTTTTATTATTGTTTTATATGCACTACTCATTCCTGATTTTGTACAATATATGCTTATTCCATTACCTATAGTCAACTCTCCTTTAGAAGTTGTATTATCTTCCTCTGTTTTTCCTGCATTATGTATAACCGTAACACCTGTAAAACACATTATATTTTTATCAGCCTCTTTTTCTTCTGTAGAATCTGCAGTTTCTAATTCTTGTGCAGAATCTGTGGTTTCCAATTGTTTTGTAGAATCTGTAATTTCTAATTTTCCTTTATTATATATAGTATCATCTGTCATCGCATATAATTTGTGGCCATTTAAATCTATTTTTATATTTTGTCCTTCTTCAATTTTTATTTGTTCTGTTTGATTAATATCTTCTAATAGTCTTATAGTAGTTGTTTGTTCTTCACTTCCATCTTTATTACATTCTTCTACTGCTTTTTTTAATGTATTATATTTAGTACTATTTTCTGACCCCTTTGGTACTTCTGCTACATTTTCTGTATGACCTAGTATTAATACTTCACGTTGTTCTTGATTTTCACCTTCATCTTCAGTATCAACAATATCATAACCATTTTCAAGCTCCTCAACTGACATTGCAATTACCTTATCTTGAGTTCCAATTAACCTTCCATCATAAAAATTTAAATGCATTCTGTTAGAATCAATTGTCCATTCTGAATTTCCTGATTTTATTACAGGATTATCTGTCTTAACATCACTTCCTTTAGTTCCTATAGTTATATTTCCTGTAGTATTTCCCATTAAAATTGCTTGTGCTTGTGTTGACTCTA
This sequence comes from uncultured Clostridia bacterium, assembly GCA_947581895.1. GTDB lineage: Bacteria > Bacillota > Clostridia > TANB77 > CAG-508 > CAG-492. The sequence continues at coordinate 20,967 of CANPWE010000012.1, forward strand.
GTGTGCCTGATACAATATTTAATTCTAAATTTGCATCTTCATTAGCACATATAGCAGGACCTACTGAATTTATTTTCGTTTCTCCTTTTATATATACTGTTCCTCCAGCAGTTAAATCCATTGCGCCATACTTATCATTAGTTGATTCACTTTTTATAGAAGATTCCTCTATTGTAAGATTTGTATCTTTACCTCCACAACTCATTGCATAACAATTTCCTTTAGAAGTAATGTCAGAATTAGATATTTCAATATTTGATTTGATACCACTATAACTTATACATGTATTATTATTATTATTTATGTGGCAACCATTTAAAGTAATATTAGAATTATCCATACCATTACAATTTATTTTTCCACTTACAGTTGTATTGTCTACTTTCACATTACAATAGTCATAATTATTTGATAATGCAGTTCCCTTATTATTTGTTATTTGGGAATCTTTTATTATTAAATCAGAATAATTTGTTTTTACATAGATAGAATTATTACTCTTACTAGTACTATTTAATGTAACTCCATCTACTGTTATTAATCCATATGTTGCATTATGATATATTTGATAATCACAATCTTCACTATATTCTCCACCTGTTAGATTTATGTTAGCAATACATTGTGTTGTAGTTACTCCTATATCTGCCTCTATTTTTCCATTTTTTACATTTGTTAAACTTGCTTTTCCCTCTGCCCAAACTGCTCTATCATCATTCCCTGTTAATGTTAATTCTCCATTATTTATATTTGATGTACCACCTGCTAAAGTATCTACACCTGATGTATAATTTTTGCTACTAGTTATTTTTCCACCATTTACATTTAATAAACCTTCATTTTTTATTGCTGAATAATATGTATTTGATTTTCCTTCTTTATCTATTTCTATAGTTCCACTTGTTAGTGTTAACTCTCCTTCCTGTTTTTTAGTAAGTGTTATACTCTTTATTTTAAATTCATTATCTACACCTGCTTTTTGACTTGAACCTCTCTTATATCTTAAATTCATATAATATTTTTGTCCACCTGCTATATCAATTGATTGTTGTTTAGAATCAGTATTAGACATATTAAGAATGTTCCCATAATTTGAACTATTAGTAGCTGCACGATCACTATCATCTGGATTATTAGTTATACTAACATATGCTGTTCCAGAATTTGATGAGATTTCAGCGTCAATAGTTAAAGTGTATTTACCTGGCTTTTTACCTAAATCTAATTCTAAATATCCTTTTGCAGTTGTATTTAAATCACTCTGATTAGTATTTTTTATCACTCCACTATCTTCATCATATTTAAATTTATATTCATCTTCTGGACTATAGTCCTTTACAGCATTTAAATTTACACTTTCTACATCACCTTCAGTATTATTTTCACTATTTGTACTTGCATTATATATTACAGATTCACTTGAATTTGTGATTTTTCCACTTCCTTCCTCACTTGTATCTACTATCTCCAATTTTCCATGATTTTCTATAATATAATCTGATGCTGTACTATTTAAAATATTTCCATCTAAATCTAATTTTATATTTTGGTTCTCATTTATTACAACTTTTTCTGTTTTGGTTACTTCATCTGGTACCAAAACTATTTCTGTTTGCTTTTCTAAATTTGGATCAACTGCATTTACTGCATCTTCCAATCTTGTATATGTTGTTCTTCCTATTCTTGCTTCTACATTTGCAATTATAGCTAATGTAGCTACTTGAGAACTTTCCCCTCCTTCTCCTTTATCTTCCTTTCGTACTGCTGTATCATAGGCAGGTGGTTCCTCAGTTACACTTCCTTGAATTGCATATGCATCTTTTCCATCTGAACTTTTTGCTGTAATCATTCCATCATAGAAATTAAATATTCCTTCTTTTTCAACTACAATACCTGTGCCTCTTCCTTCTATTGCTGGTTGTGTAGGTAATACTTTTTTATCTAAAACTCCGCAAAGTAAAAGATGCAGAATCTTTTACATAAATAGCACATGTATTTTCACTTGATATTAATCCATCTGTTTTTGTTACACCTTCATCATCTACGTTTGTTACTGTTAAAGTAGATTCTTCATTTACAGTTAATGTTGGTTTATTTTTACTTCTACTGTTTAACTTATGTCCACCAAGATTCAAGGTTATATCTTTATTATCAATTACATTACTTTCATTATATATGTCATCTAATAGTAAAATTGTTGCACTTGAACCTTCAGGACATGCAGCTATTGCATCATATAAACTCTTATACTCTGTTCCCTCTAACTTCTCGTATCCCTCTGCTTTAACTATTTTTGCTACATTTACTTCCTCGACTTTAGTGATTTCTACTTCCTCTTTAGCACAATTACCTGCTGAATCCAAAATCCAAATATAATATGTTCCATTTTGACATATACCATCTATTTTTGCCTCTATCTCTAACTTAGGATGCCTATTTATGTTTTTTGCTATATCTTCTTCTGTTAATTCATTATCAGCTATTATATAGTCTGGTTCTTCTTCTTCATTTCTACTTATTCCGTATTTTGCTATTCCAGAAGCATCATCTGTTAATACAACAGTTATTGATTCTTCTCTATCATGATTTTCATTTTCTTCTTCACAACTCTCTAAACCTGGCTCAACATTATCAATATTATCTATAACTTTTAAAGATATTTCACTTGTTTTTTCTCCTCTTATAGCTTGTGCTCTTATTTTAGTATTGGAATGTATTTCAACATTTCCTTTGTAATCTTGCCAATCTCCATTTTCATCTATTTTATACTGAATACTTATATCACTATCCTGTTCTTCTGGTGATATTGTTAAAGTTCCATTTTCATTTGCTTTACGTAATCTTGCTAAAGCCTGATGTAATGATTCTATTGTATCACCTGATGCATCAGTAACCTCTGATATCTTGGCAATTATTTTATCTTCATTATTTATTTCCACATCTAATTTCAAATTATTTAATGCTTTTGTATAACCATCTACTAATTCTAATTCTTCAATAATAATTTGATATTTCTTGTTTTTCTTTAAATTACTTAAATCTACAATTACACCTTGTTGTCCATTTGTGTTAAATTCTCCATCTGAACTAACTTCAATCTCTTTTCCAGAATTTATATTAAATATATTTATTCCTAGTTTAGAGCTTTTATTTTCTTCTCCATCTATCTCTGTATTTCCTGCACTTTCTATTTCATCATCTGAATATTGGGTAGCATCTTTAATTTTTAATTTGTTATCACCTACAATTCCATTACCATCTCTGCTTAATATATTTATCTCTATTTGTGCATTATATGTTTTGTCATTTTGAGTATAGTCTGTGTCTTCTGAAGTTTCACTTTTTTCAGAACTTTCAGAATCTCCAGTAGTTTCATTAGTGTTAGTTTCTCCAGAACTTTCAGAATCTCCAGTAGTTTCATTAGTGTTAGTTTCTCCAGAACTTTCAGAATCTCCAGTATTTTCATTTGTTTCAGTTGTTTTTGAATTTTCAGGATTTTCTGAATCCTCTTGGCTACTGGCGTCATCAGCCGCATTTTCAGCCAAACGTACTGTATTTTTTATTAATTCTCCGTACACTTGTATATTTTTCAGTAAAATCCTTTTCTTTAGAACTTAGAGTTTGTAATTGTTCTGAATTGTATTTTGATTCACCTATTTGAATTGTTTTAAATGTAATGGACAACACAAATATTACAGTAATAATTAGTAAAATTATTGCTATCATATATTTTCTTCCGATTACTTAAACAGTTCTCTTTATTGGCAACTTTGATATTTTTTTGATTTATACTATCATTTGGTCTTTGTTTCATTTTTACACATCCCCTCTGTTTAAACAATTCTCTTACGGTTTTATGTTTATTTTTTATAATGTTATTTTTATTCATTATAAGTTACATTGAAATTTGTTACAGGGATTTCTTCCCAATCATCTGCATCTTCTGATGTTCTTTTTTCAACCTTTACTTCTTCTAATACATATTCTATTTTCTTTCCATTTTCACTTACTGGTAGGTCTTTTATATCTTTTGTATCATTTCCAATAATTTCTACAGTTATTAAATTTCCACCAATATCTCTTACTTCCTGTTTTTCTCCATCTACCATTTTCATAACTTGTATTGTAGCTCTATAATTTTTTGCTTCTTCTTCTGACATTTTCCATATCTTCTTTACACTTATTGATGTCGTTTGTACATTTTCACCATCATTTATTATATCTAACATTATTCTATCAGTTGTGTATATTGTGGCTGTTACTGAACCATTAGTCCATACTGGACGTTCTTTGTCAAGTTTAATATTAGGGTTTGGTACCATAGATTGTATTACTTCTTTAGCTTCATCTAAGATTTTTTCTGCATTTGCTTTAAATGCTTTTGCCAATATAGACATTTCATTATTTATTACTGTTTCATTTTCTGTAGTTTTACCATTTATTGTACCATCATACCAATTTATAGTTCCTTTATTTTGTATAGCTTCTTCTTTTCCTTCTAAAACTGGTGTTTCTTTTATTACTTTGTTATCTTTAGTTCCAATTGTTAATGTATCTTCATTTATTACTACACATCCATTAGAGTTTGTTATTTTAGATATTGTAGATGTTTCATCTTCTTTACCTTCATTACCTTCTTTATTGTCTTCTAACTCATCAATTATTGTTAACTTACCTTTATTAATAAATATAGCATTATTCATGTTAGCTGTTATATTATGTCCATTTAAATTTATAGTGATATTTGTATTTTCTTTTATTGTCATCTGGTTTGATATTGTTATTTCAGAATACACTACAATAGTTTCTGTACCATTATTAACTGCATGATTAAAAGCTGTTTCAAATTTATCAAAAAATACTCCATTTACTTCTACTACTTTATCTATTTCTGCATCTACTTCTAATGTTGCAATAGTTTTAGTTATACCTTCATCTGACTCTTCAGTTTCATATTTGACTCTATATTCTTCTGGTCTTTTAGTTACTCCACCATTTATGGCATCATTTAACCCTGTTATTACTCCATCATAAAACTCAAATTCTCCATTTGTTTCTTTATGTACACCATATGTTGAACCTATTACTTTTGGTGTTTCTGTTGATACTTCATTTTCTTTGTTTCCCATTATAAAATTTCCTTTTACTATATGAACACCAGCTGCTTGTGCTGATTCTATTGTTCCATCTGATAGAGTAAAAGTTCCGTTAGTTATATATACTCCATCATTTTTGGTCTTATCATTATTTCCTGTATTATTTATGTTTCCTTGATTCATGGTTACAGTTCCATCAGTTGTTACATATTTTATATTACCATGATTTATTGTTATATTACCATGATTTTCAATAGTACCAATATTACCATTATCTATTGTTAGGCTCGAATCTTTTTTTACTACGATACTATCTTCATACTTTCCATCTTTTATATTTATTTCTGAGTTATTTAGATTTATAGCATTATCAAAATCTGTGAAATTTCCTTTTTCAATATTTACGTTTGCATAACTACCATATACACCATATACGTGTCCTTCTCTTGATTTTTCCTGTGTTTTTCTCTGAAAATCGCATATTTTAATATTGCTTACTTTTGTATCTGCCTCAGCATCTGACTCATTTGCATATATTACATATTGATTAGAATAATTTTTAACATAATTTGCACCATAACTATATCCAATATTATCAAATTCGATTGCTTTAATATCTACAGTTCCCGTTCCTTTAATATATATACCATATTGAGTTGATACTACAGTTGTATTTAAAAAGATTTTTCCACTTTCCCAATTAACATTGTTTATACTGTCTGTATATATACCATATTGCTTACCATCAGATTGGTTTGCTTCAATATACCCATTTTTCCATTCAACACTTCCATCTTCTGTATTATATATACCATAATTATATCCTTCATCTAGAATTATATTTCCTGTATTCCATGTTACTTCACCATTGTTATTAATTACTTTTGCATATTCCTCACTATCATAATTTATGGAATTATAAGTACCTCCCTCAATAGTCAAATCTTCTTTATTATCTATTATTACTTTTGAAACTCCTAATATCGCTCCTTCAACCTTGTTGCTTTCAACATCATTACCTTCAACATTATTGCCTTTACCTATTATTTTTAATTTTCCATTATTTTGAATTGCATTAGCACTAGATGTTTCTATTTTATGTCCATTCAAATCTAATACGATATCTTTACCTTCAGGAATTGTTATAGTTTCTGAGCCAGTAATATATGTATCATTCACTACCTTTATAGTGTGTTGACTATTATCACTAATTTCTTTTATTGCTTCTTGAGCCTCCTCTATAGTTTTATAACTTTTATTACCTATTTCAAAAATTTCTATCTCTTTTAAAACTGCTGTTTCTAAATTACCAGTTTCATCTGTAGTTTTTACTACTTGATACCCCTTTTCTATATTTGTTATATTATGATTAATAGACTTTCCATTTGCTCCTATTATTTCTCCATCATAAAAACTAAACGTTCCTGTACTATAAACACCATATGTTGTTCCTTGTATCATTGGTTCATTAATACTTGGAGCTCCATCTTGATCTTTCTCTGTTTCCTCACCTATCTTTTTTCCTATATTTAATTCTCCTTGTTGATTGTATACACCATGTGTTGAAAGACTTTTTATTGTTCCTCCAGTTATATTTATTATACCTGTTTTATTAGCTTTATTATTATTTACACCATATGAGTTCTCACTTGTTATTTTTCCTCCAGTTATATTTATTGTTCCTTTTCCTTGGTAATTATCATTATGTATTCCATCATTTTTACTATTTACTGTTCCATCATTAAAATTAATTGTTCCTCCATTATGATTATTTATACAAAATACATTATTTAGAGTTGATGTTGATGTCATTTCTCCACCATTTATGTTGATTTTCCCATTAGACTCATTATATATTACTGTAGCTCTACTACTTTTAAATGTTCCATTATTTATTGTTATTGTACCTTCTTTATTATTATTTATAGATATACCTGTAGTTGTAATTGTGGTTTCTTCATCAATTTCTACTGTACCATTACTATCATTATTTATACCATATGAATTTGAACCATTTACTGTTATATTTGAATTTGAAACCTTTATTGTATCATTATCATTATAATTACATATAGCATGTGCACTTGTTGTAATCACACCTCCAGTTATTTCGACTTGTCCAGACCCAGAATTATATAAACCATATGCACTACTTCCACCTGTTGTAACTGTTCCTCCACTAATTGTGACTTTTCCTTCATTATATATACCATAATCTCTTGTTCCAGTTGTTGAAACTGTTCCAGATGTAATATTTAATGTTGCATCACTATTATTCTTTATAGCACATTTAGTTGAATCAGTTGTGCCATTTACTCCATGTTTAATACTTCCTAAAGAATTATCTTTAGAACCTTCTTTGGAATCTTTTATAGTTAATGTTCCATTATTCTCAATTGTGCATTCTGCTGCACTTGTAATAGCACATCCATTTATATCTAATTCAGCTGTCATGTTTTCTTTTATTGTTAATTTTTCTGATGAACTCATAGAAAAATCTGCTAATATTGTAATTTTACACTCTTTTGTTAGATCTATATTATCTAACTCTTTTTCAAATTCTGCTATTGTAGAAAATTCTTTTTCAGATTCTCCATCGCTTTTTATTTTTATAATGTTAACTTTTTCTAATGTTGCACTCTCAGTATTATCTTCTTTAATATTTCTAACTACCTGATATCCAACTTCTTTTTCTGTTACATTTCCAGAATAAGGTTTACCTTTAGGTCCTGTTATTATACCATCATAAAATTTAAGTTCTCCATTATTATTATATACGCCAGATACTTTACCTGTTATTTTAGGATCTTCTACACTAGGTTCCTCATTTTTTTCTATTCCTTCTTCTGTTATTTTTTCCCCTAATTTTATTGTACCATTTTTATAATTATAAATACCACTTGACCCATTACTTATTACTGTTCCTTTTACTACATTTATGGTTCCTTCGCTTTGATTACTTATTGCATTTGTTTTATTACTTGTTACTGTTCCACCATTGATATTAATTACTCCATTTTTATAATTATTTATACATGGATTACTACTACCTGCATTAGAGGTTATTTCTCCATCATTTATTGTTATTGTTCCATTATCTATATTCTCTATTGTACTATAGCTTTTATTTTCTATTTTTGCATTATCTATTATAATCTCTCCTGTAGTATAATTATATATTGATGTTCCTTCAGTTGATATCTTAGTAGTTCCTTCTATCTCTACAGTTCCTTCTTTTTTATTATATACACCATATGAATTAGTTGAATTATCTGTTGTTATATTTACATCTTTTAACTTTAATGTTTCAGAAGTATCATTATATACATTATAAGCATTTCTGTTACTTGTTGTTATAGATCCACCTGTTATTTCTGCTTCTTCCAAATTTTCTATTGGATATATATAACTTCCTATAGCCTCTATTTCAACATTACTTGTTTTTAATTTCCCCTCATTTTTTATCACTGTTTTATAGTCTTTACTCACTCCTGATTTTGTACAATATATTCCTATTCCATCACCTATGGTTAAATCACTTTTAGAGTCTGTATTACTTTCCTCTGTTTTTGCTACATTATGTATAACAGTAACACCTGTATAACACATTAAATTTTTATCGTTTTCTTTTTCTTCTGTAGAATCTGTAGTTTCCACTTGTTTTGTAGAATCTGTAATTTCTAATTTTCCTTCATTATATATTGTATCATCTGTCATTGCATATAATTTGTAACCATTTAAGTCTATTTTTATATTTTGTCCTTCTTCAATTTTTATTTGTTCTGTTTGATTAATATTTTTCAATAATTTTATAGTTGTTTGTTGTTCACCTGCATCTTTTTTACACGCTTCTACTGCTTTTTTTAATGTATCATATTCAACATCATCTTCTGAATTATTTACTACTTTTGCCACATCTCTTGTATTACCTAATACTAATACTTCACGTTGTTCTTTATCCTCACCTTCATATTCACCATCAACAATATCATGATCATTTTCAAGCTCCTTAACTGACATTGCAATTACTTTATCTTGAGCTCCAATTAATTTTCCATCATAAAAGTTTAAATACATTCTATTAGAATCCAAAGTCCATCCTGAAATTGCTGATTTTATTGAAGGATTATCCGTATTTACTTCATCTCCCTTAGTTCCTATATTTATATTTCCTGTTGTATTTCCCATTGATATTGCCTCTGCTCCTGTTGACTCTACTGTACCTGATATAATATTTAATTCTAAATTTTTATCTTCATCAGCATATATAGCAGGACCTACTGATTTTATATCTGTTTCTCCTTTTATATATGTTGTTCCTCCACTAGTTAAATCCATTGCACCATACTTATTATTAGTTGATTCATTTTTTATAGAAGTGTTCTCTATTGTTAGATTTGTATTATTACCTCCACAAATTATTGTATAAGAATTTCCTGTGGAAGTAATGTGAGAACCAGATATTTCAATATTGGAATTTGTACCACCATAATTTATACATGTGTTATTATAAGTTATCTGGCAATCATTTAAAGTAGTATTAGAATTATCAGCATTAGTATAATATATTTTCCCTCCTAAAGTTGTTCCATCTATTTCCACATTACTATAATCATAAGAATTATATAAAACATCTCCTTTAGTATTAGATATTTCTGAATCTTTTATTATTAAATCAGCATAATTTGCTTTAATACATATAGAATCATTATTCTTACTACTACTATTTAAAGTAATTTCATCTAATGTTATTAATCCATATGTTGCATTATGAGATATTTGACAATCACACTCTTCACTAAATGTTCCACCTGTTACATTTATGTTAGACATCCATTGTGAAGTAATTAGTTCAATATCTGCCATTATACTTCCATCTTCTACATTTGTTATACTTGCATTTCCATTTGCCCAAATTGCTCTATCATTATCTCCTGTTAATTCTAATTCTCCACCACATATATTTGATGTTCCACCACCTAAGGTAGTTACACCTGATGTATATTTTTTACTACTAGTTATCTTTCCACCTTTTACATTTAATAAACCATCATTTTTTATTGCAGAATAATATGTAGATGATGTTCCTTCTTTATCTATTTGTATAGTTCCACCTGTTAAAGTTAATTCCCCCACCTGTTTTTTAGTAAGTGTTATACTTTTTATTTTAAATTCATTATTTACACCTGTTTTTTTGTCTGAACCTCTATCATATCTTAAATTTATATAATATTTTTGTCCACCTGCTATATCAATTGGTTCATTTTGAGATTCGTTCTTAGTGATACGAAGAATCTGTCCATAATTTGAATTATTGGTATTTACACGTTCACTATCATCTGGATTATTAGTTATACTAACATATGCTGAACCAGAATTAGATGGTATTTCAGCATCAATAGTTAAAGTATATTTTCCAGGATTATCAACTAAATTTAATTCTAAATATCCTTTTGCAATTGATTTTAATTCATCCTGATTATTACTTTTTAATTCTTTAGTTTCATTATCATATACAAAACGATATTTATTTTCTGAATCTTCTGAGTCTTCTGAACCTTCTGAACTATATTCCTTTATTTTACTTAAATCTATTTCTTCTTTTTCAGTTGTATCATCATTTTCCTCATTTACACTTGTATTATATATTACAGACTCACTAGAATTTACAATTTTTCCAGTTTTCTCATCACTTGTATCTACTATCTCTAACTTTCCATAATTTTCTATAACATATTCTGATGCTGTACTATTTAAAGTTTTTCCATCTAAATCTAATTTTATATTTTTATTTGCATCTATTACAACTTTCTGTGTTTTAGTTACAACCTCTGGAACTAACACTATCTCTGTAGGTTCTTCTAAATTTTCTTTAACTGTACCTATTGCTTCTTCTAATGTTGTATATGTTGTTCTTCCTATTCTTGCCTCTACATTTGCAATTATAGCTAATGTTGCTACCTGAGATTTTCCTCCTCCTTCTTTTACTTCATCTTTTACTGATGTATTATAAGCAGGTGGGGTTTCATTTACATTTCCTTGAATTGCATATGCATCATTTCCATCTGGATTTTTTGCAGTAATTATTCCATCATAAAATTTGAATATTCCATCTGTTTCAACTACAACACCCTTTATTTTGCCTTCTATTGCTGGCTGTGTAAATGATACCTTTTTATCTGGAACTCCGCATAATAAAAGTTGCAGAACTTTTTACATTAATTGCACATGTATTTTGGCTCGTTATTGAACCACTTGTTTTTACTTTACCTTCAGCATCTTCATTTATAATTGTTAGACTAGCACCTCCATTTACAGTTAATGTTGGATTACTTATACCTTTGTTGTTTAAATTATGTCCATCAAGATTTAAAGTTATATCTTTATTATTAATTACATTATTTTCATTATATATTTCATCTAATAACTTAATTGTTGTTTTTGCCCCTTCAGGAGATGCAGCTATTGCATCATATAAGCTCTTATACTTATTCCCATTTAAATCTTGGTGTCCTTCTGAATTAACTATTTGTGCTACATCTACTTCTTCTACTTGAGTTATATTTACTTGTTTTTTTGCACAATTACCTGCTGAATCCCAAATCCAAACATAATATATTCCATTTTGACTTATTCCATCTATTTTTGCGTCTATTGTCAATTTAGGATCTCTATTTATATTTTTTGATATATCTTCTTCTGTTAAATCCTTATCAGCCATTATATACTCTGGTTCATCTACCTGATTTCTACTTATTCCATATTTTACTATTCCAGAAGCATTATCTGTTAATACAGCAGTTATTGATTCTTCTCTTGCCTTTGCTTCATTTTCTTCTTTAAAGTCATTTAACTCTGGTTCCTTAGTATCAATATTATCTACAACTTTTATAGATATATCACTTATTTTTCCTCCTCTTGTAGCTTGGGCTCTTATTTTAGTATTTTCATGTATTTCAACACTTTCTGTGTAATCTTGCCAATCTTCATTTTCACCTATTTTATACTGAATACTTATATCAGGATCTTGTGCTTCTGGTGATATTGTTAAAACCCCATCATCATCTGCTTTACGTAATTTAGCTAAAACCTGCTGTAATAAATTCATTTTATTACCTGATGTATCAGTAACCTCTGATATTTTTGCTATTATTTTTTCTTCATTATTTATTTCTACATCTAATTTTAAATTATTTAATGCTTTTTTATTACCTTCTACTAATTCTAATTCTTCTATCAAAATTTGATATTTCTTATTTTTCTTTAAATTGCTTAAATCTACAATTACACCTTGTTGTCCATCTGTGGTAAATTCTCCATTTGAATCAGCATTAATCTTATCTCCAGAATTAATATTGAATATATTTATTTCTAGTTTTGATTTTTTATTTTCTTCAGCTTCTGGATTTGTATCTTCTCCATTTTCTTTTTCATCTTCTGAATTTGTCTCTTCTTCATTTTCTTTTTCATCATCTGAATATTCAGTGGCATCTGTGATTTTTAATTTGTTATCACCCATTACTCCACTACCATTTTTTGTTAATATATTTATCTCTATTTGTGCATTATATGATTTTTCATTTTGTGTATAGTTTGTATCCTCTAAAGTTTCATTTTTTTCAGAATCCCCAGTACTTTCAGAACCTCCTGTGCTTTCAGAACCTCCAGTATCTCCAGAACCTCCAGTACTTTCAGAATCTCCATCACTTTCAGATTCCCCATTATCTTCAGAACCTCCAGTACCTCCAGTAACTTCAGATTCTCCATCACTTTCATTGGTTTCACTTGTTTCTAAATTTTCAGAATTTGCTGAACCCTCTTGACCACTAGTATCATCATTACTATTTTCAGAAGACAATAGTGTATTTTTTACTAGTTCTCCGTACACTTGTATATTTTTCAATAAAGTCTTTATCTTTAGAACTTAGACTTTGTAGTTGTTCTGAATTATTTGCTGATCTATCTATTTGAAATGTTTTAAATTTTACAGACAACATAAATATTGCAGTAATAATTAATAAAACTACTGCTATTATATATTTTATTCCGATTACCCAAACAGTTCTCCTTATTACCAATTTGGGTATTTTTTTGATTTATATTATCTCTGGTGTTTTGTTTCATTTTTCACACCTCTTTTGTTTAAACAAATTTTTTATAATTTTATGTTTACTTTATTATATATTAGTATTTTTAGTTATTTTAACTATTATAATAATAAAATATTTTATACTTTTATTTTAAATAGATAATTAATTAAAATCAATCATGCAATTTCATCACATTATTTTTTTATTATACGCATACATTGCTTTCGTCTTTTTTTTACATTTTCATATCTTTTTTACATAGTTTTCGTAAAAAAAAGACCATTATTAAATTTACTTACGGATTTTTAACTTTATCATATATATAATTTAAAATATCCATTTTGTATAATTAAGGAAATTGTATATAAATACAAAACTTTTTTTTAGTATTTTTTCTCTTACATTAATTTAGGACAGGTAAATTTAATTTTACCTGCCCCTAAGGTTATTGTTTTTTATAGTAAAACTATTTTTAGTTATTCATATTATTGTCTACTTAATACAAATTTCTTTATTCCTAATGAACCTACTGCTACTATCATCATTGCTACTATTCCAATTATCATATATGTAATATATGTATTCATACCTGTTCTAATTTGTAACATTACTACATCTCCATCTTCA
>CANPWE010000013.1 GCA_947581895.1 uncultured Clostridia bacterium
CCAGTAAGCGTACGGAATGTTAATATATTTATCCCTTTTACATAACTATTGAATTTGACGGCTTATTGCAAAAGTATCAAACAGTAACATAAATTTAACTTCCATCAAATAAAAAAGCGTCAAGTAAAAAAGTAAAAAAAGTAAAAAAATTTCAAACTATTTATTGCAAAACCAACCAATACATTGTATAATTTTAGAAAATTCATATACCCCAAACACACCACATTAGATTTTCGGAAAGGAGATTACTAGTAAAAACTAGTATTACAAAGCTTATGGAAAAATTAATTATTAAAGATTTATTTAGAAATACAAAAAAATATGAAAATCAAGAAATAAAAATCGAAGGTTGGATTAGAACAGTTCGTGATTCAAAAACATTTGGTTTTATAGAACTAAATGATGGTTCATTTTTTAATAATGTTCAAATAGTTTTTAATAATACTTTACCTAATTTTGAAGAAATATGTAAACTTACTATAAGTTCTTCAATTTCAGTTACAGGTAATTTCATTATTACACCAGATGCAAAACAACCTTTTGAAATACAAGCAACAAATATAGAAATTCAAAATTTATGTCCACTAGATTATCCACTACAAAAGAAACGACATACATTTGAATATTTAAGAACCATATCTCATCTACGTCCTAGAACAAATACATTTAATGCTGTATTCAGAGTTAGAAGTACTTTAGCATATGCAATTCATAAATTCTTCCAAGAAAGAAATTTCGTATATGTTAATACACCTATTTTAACAGCAAGTGATGCTGAAGGTGCTGGAGAAATGTTTACAGTAAGTTCTTTTGATTTCAATAATATTCCAAAAAATGAAAATGGACAAGTTGATTTTTCTAAAGATTTTTTTGGGAAACCTGCTCACCTAACTGTTAGTGGTCAATTAAATGCTGAAACATATGCAACATCATTTAGAAATGTATATACATTTGGACCTACTTTTAGAGCAGAAGATTCAAATACTGTAAAACACGCCGCAGAATTTTGGATGGTTGAACCAGAAATTTGTTTTGCTGACTTAAATGATGATATGGATTTAGCTGAAAATATGATTAAATTCATCTTTTCTTATGTATTAGAAAATTGTCCAGAAGAAATGCAATTTTTCAACAATTTCATAGATAAAGGATTATTAGACAGATTACATAATGTAATTAATTCTGATTTTGGTAGAATTACATACACAGATGCAATAAAAGAACTTGAAAAAGCTAATGATAAATTTGAATACAAAGTTAGCTGGGGTGTTGATTTACAAACAGAACATGAAAGATATTTATGTGAGCAAATATTTAAAAAACCAGTATTTGTAACAGATTATCCAGCAGAAATTAAAGCCTTTTATATGAAACAAAATCCAGATGGAAAAACAGTTGCAGCAGCAGATTTACTAGCACCAGGAATTGGTGAAATTTTAGGTGGAAGTCAAAGAGAAGAAAATTATGAAAAATTGTTTAATAAAATAAAAGAACTTAATATGCCTCTTGAACAATATAATTGGTATTTAGATTTGCGTAAATATGGAAGTGTAGTTCATAGTGGATTTGGATTAGGTTTTGAAAGAGCAATGATGTACTTAACTGGAATGCAAAATATTCGTGATGTAATTCCATTTCCTAGAACACCTGGAAATTGTGATTTCTAATATAAAAGATTGTTTATCACTTTTATATACATAAATTATTAGTATTTACTTTTTAGAGTAATTTAACTTGTATAAAAAATAAACTCTGTAACAGAGTTTATTTTTTATATATATTTACTTAACAAATAAACTTACCATATACCCCAAATATACATATACATAAATAATTCCATTCCATCTAGTCATTTTATTTTTAGGTGGTATTACTGGAAATAGTGATAATAATATTGTTCCAACTATAATGAATATAAAATCAATATTATAACTTGTATTAAATATTATAGGTCTAATCATAGCTGATGCACCAATAATCAATAACATATTAAAAATATTTGATCCTAATATATTTCCAATAGCAATATCACTTTTCCCTTTAATTGCAGCAGATACACTTGTTACTAATTCTGGCAAACTTGTACCAACTGCTAATATTGTAACACTTATCAACTTTTCACTTAAATTAAAATTTCTTGCTACATTAACAGCATTATCTACAGTTAAATCTCCACCTATTTTTAATAAAATTATTCCTAAAACTAAAAACAATATATCTCTTATAGTTGTTGATTTACCTGTTTCATCCTTACCATTTTCTTCACTATCATCATCATCTTTGTCAAATTCTTCACCTTTTTTTGCCATTACTATTGTATATAAAATAAATAATACTAATAATGCTAATAAAATTCCAGCATCAATTCTTGAAATATCTTGTCCTAAATTACATAAAACAATAAATATTATAGAAAATACTAAACATAATGGAATTTCAATTAATCTTGTTTCTCTTTTAAATTTAATGGCCCTTATTATAGATGACACACCTAAAATTAAAAATAAATTTGCAATATTACTTCCAACTATATTTCCAATAGCCATATCTGAATGTCCATTAATAGCAGATGTAATACTAACAAATAATTCAGGCATTGAAGTACCTATTGATACTATTGTTAAACCTATTATAATCTCAGGTATATGAAACTTTTTGGCAATATTACTAGCACCATCAACCAAAAAGTCTGCTCCTTTTATAAGTAGGAAAAAACCTAAGATTATTAATAATATCCATGTTACCATTTCTTATTCTCCCTTCTTCTTACATTTTTTATTTCATGCTTTTTCTTTTATCATTTTGTAAATTAAAAAATCAACTTATTATGTTATACTCAATTGTATAATATTTTACCATAAAACTATCTTATATTACAATAGTTGATAAAAAAATAATATATATAAAGAAAAAGGAACTCTAAATATAGAGCTCTCCTTTTCCTATTTTTTAAATCATAATTTCATTTCCATTTTCATCAAGTTTGAAATATGTTCTATCATACTTGACAATTGCAAATCCTCCTTTGAAATCAGCTGGGGCTTCATACTTAATAGGTGTAATTTCCTCACACTTTTCATTTAAATATCCATACCGTGTACGCTGTCTTACATTCCAGAAACCATTACTACATTTAATTGCTTGGTCATATTGCATCACATCATCTGTCTGGTCTCTGAATTCATTGGCCTTTTCTACCTCATTCATTGTCATAAAAAAGCTCCTTCTTTAATTATTTGCTATATAAGCATTTAATTTATTATAATGTATTAAACATATTTTCGTCAAGTCTAACTTAATAATTTGTTCAAATTCCAAAATTTCCCAAATCTATTTTTTTAATTTGATAATCTGTTCCCAAGTAAGACCATCTTTTCCAAAATGTCCATAATTTGTAGACTTAGTATAAATAGGTTTTTCTAAATCTAAACAATCAATAATACCTCTTGGTGTAAGATCAAAATTTTTTTCAATTATTTTTACAATTTCTTCATCAGAAACACTTCCAGTTCCAAAAGTATCAACAAATATTGAAACAGGTTTTGCAACTCCTATTGCATATGAAATTTGAATTTCACATTTTTTTGCTAAACCATTTGCAACAATATTTTTAGCAATAAATCTTGCCATATATGAACCTGATCTATCTACTTTTGTAGCATCTTTTCCTGAAAAAGCACCTCCTCCATGACGGCTAAATCCTCCATAAGTATCAACTATTATTTTTCTTCCTGTAAGCCCTGTATCACCTAAAGGTCCTCCTATTACAAACCTTCCTGTTGGATTTATAAAATATTTTGTATTCACATCTAGTAATTTTTCATCTATTACACTATTAATTACTTTTTCTTTTATATCTTTTTTTAATATTTGTAAATCCACATTTTCTTCATGTTGTGTAGATACAACTATTGTATCAATTCTTACTGGTTTATCATTTTCATATTCTACAGTAACTTGTACTTTTCCATCTGGGCGTAAATAAGGTATTTCACCATTTTTTCTAACATCTGCTAATCTTTTAGATAGCTTATGTGATAAATTAATTGGCATTGGCATAAAGTTTTCTGTTTCATCTGTTGCAAAACCAAACACCATTCCTTGATCACCTGCACCTTCTGAATTAATTGCTTCTTCATTAATTGAACTATCTATTTTTTTGCTATTTTCATCATCTGTCATATTACTATTATTTACTTTACTTTCAAAAGATTTGTTAACTCCTAATGCTATATCAGCAGATTGTTTTGAAATATTAACAATAACTTTACATTTTTCATAACTAATATCAGTATTTTCATCTGTATATCCAATTTCTTTTATTGTATCCCTTACAATTTTTTCAATATTTACCTCAGCATTTGAACTAATTTCACCAGTAACTAATACCAATCCTTTACCAGCCACACATTCACAAGCAACTCTTGATTTTGAATCTTTTTTTAAAAATGCATCTAAAATATTATCTGATATGTAATCACATAATTTATCTGGATGTCCTTCTGTTACACTTTCTGATGTAAATAATTTTTTCATAATAATTCCTCCCTTATTTCATTAATTTTAACCACTAATTCTGTACTTTTTTGGTAATAACATGGAATCATATATATTATTCTACAAATTTTATATTTTAATACTTTATGATTTTATTAATAGAACAAATGGGCTGGCTATGCCCTTCTTAATTCTACTGGTTAATTTTCATCTGCTTGTAGAATCTTCCTATAAAATAAAACCTTTGTTTATACAACAAAGGTTTTATTTTAACTTAATGCATATCACACACTTCATCAATTGCTGTACCTTTTCTAAAATATTCAATATAAGTATTCTTACATCTTCCATTAGATTTTTTTCCTGAATCTTTACAAATAACAACTTCTTGCACATTATTTGGCTTATCAAATCCACCTTTAATATAACTCTCATGAATTTTTTTCATAACCTCAGTCCAAATATGATTAGCCATAGCATCTGCACCTTCATTAATACTTTCATTAGTATCAAATCCAAACCATGTTACACCTGTATAATATTTAGTAAATCCACATAACCATTTATCATAATTATCATTTGTAGTTCCTGTTTTAGCAGCAACCTCAAAACCATCAATTTTACAACTTTTAGCAGTACCATCATCACCTATTACAGGTTGAGTTAATAAACTTTTTAATATATAAGTTGTATCTTCAGAATAAACCTTCTTAGTCTTCTGAGTATTTTTTAAAACAACTTTTCCTTTCTTATTTTCTATTATTGTATAAAATATTGGTTCTATATATTTTCCCCCATTTGCAATTGTAGCATAAGCTCCAGCCATTTCTAGTGGACTCGACCCTTTTTGCAAACCACCTAATGATAATGGTAAATCACAATCTTTATCTGTTAAAGTTGTTATTCCTTCATTTTCCATATATTTTACCGATTTTTTAGGAGTTAATTGTTCCATCATTTTTACAAATGGAATATTCTGTGATGATTCTACTGCCCTTCTTACAGTAATTTTACCTAATTCATTTTCACAATCATCTGGACTATATCCATTAGTAAAAGTTGTTTTAGTATCATCATATATTGTAACTGGTGTAATAATCTTTTCCTCTAAAGCAGGACCTAAAACTGCAATTGGTTTTATAGCTGACCCTGTTTGCCTTAATGCCTGTGTTGCTCTATTAAATCCTCTTGAAGATGTTTTTTCACCTAAACCACCTACACAACCCATAACTTTTCCTGTTGAATGATCTATTACAACCATTGCAGCTTGAGAAGTTGCATTTTCAACATTAGAAGATTTTATAATATATTTACTTTTTGAACATTCTTCTTCAATATCATTTTGAATTTCAGAATTTTGTGTACAATAAATTCGAAGACCGGCAAAATATAAATAATTTGTTGCAAAAGATTCAGACATTTTTTTATTTTTTTCTAAATCTTCAATAACTTCTGATATAGTAGCATCTACCATATATGAATATACACCATCACCTTTTGGTTCTACATCACCTTCTTCGAAATGCAAACCTGTTTCAAGTTCTGCTACAGCTGATTGATATTCTTCATTTGTAATATAATTTTCTTCTAACATAACATTTAATACTGTTGTTGTTCTTGATTTTATTTTATCTGAATTATCATAATCTCTAAATGGGTTATATGAATTAGGTGAATGATTAAGACCTGCTAAAAAAGCACACTCAGCTAAATCCAAATCTGAAACACTTTTATTAAAATAATACCTAGCTCCCATTTCAACACCATAAACATTTGGTCCAACATAAATAACATTTAAATATGTTTGCATTATCTGATCTTTTGACAGAACCATTTCAGTCATTATAGCTCTATTCCATTCAGTAATTTTTCTGGATATAGATGATTCATTTTCTCCTGTTATATTTTTAACTAATTGTTGTGTAATTGTACTACCACCATAAGATGCCGAACCTCTATGTACTATATATGACCCAATAGCACCAATTGTTCTTTTAAAATTAATACCATGATGCTTGTAAAAATTTTTATCTTCAATTGATACATATGCATTTACTAAATTTTTAGGAATCTTATCAAGACCAACTGTCTGCTGAATTCTCGTCTCACCTAGTACAGCAATTACATTTCCACTTGAGTCTAATACAACAGAATTTTCAACATTAATAATATCTTTAATTATTTTGTTCCATTTATATACAGAAACCAAAAACATAATTAGTAATATAATTAAAATAATTATTATAAATAAAAAACAAATAATTCGCCTTTTTTTCTTTTTTATTATTTCTTCTTTAGTCAGTGGAGGTTTACTTTTTTTCTTCTTTTTCGAGTTTTTAGAACCTTTATTTATATTCTTTACTTTTTGATTATTTTTTATATTCTCAGCTTTAATATTCTCATTCGATTTTTTTTCCACCTTTGTACTCTTCTTTTTTTTCTTTTTGTTACTCAATAATATTCAAATCCTTTCAATTTTCTAATTATATCCCCAATCTTTATCATCAGTACTTATATTGCCTTTTATAACATATTAAGTATAACATAGCACAATGTTCTTGTAAACTTTTATAAAAAATTGACAATTTACAATTATATGATAAAATATAAATAATTAAAAATCACAGGAGGTATTTTGTATGGAATTTAATAAATGCTCTCAATGTGGTGCATTTTTCTCAAATACTGGAAAATTGTGCCCAAACTGTGCTACAAAAGACACAGTAAAAATTCAAAAACTTGAAAACTATTTAGAAAATTACTCTATCCCAGAAACATTAGAAGAATTATCTTATAGCACAGGAATATCATCAAAAGATCTAAATAGATATATAAATGAAAATAATAAATTTTCTAATTTAAATAATATTATAAACAACACATTATAGTAAAAAATCCTCATCTGGTTTGAGGATTTTTTAGTTTTCCAAATTTATTAACCCTACATATATCATCATAATTTACCTCAAGTACATAATACTATATAACCAATTTCTTAAACTTTAATTTAATATAATTTTCCAGCTTATCCATAAACTCTTGGGAATTAATCTCTTTTTTAGCTACCATATCTAACCCTTTTTCCCAACTAGCAGTTAATTTAGGATTAAGCATATCTGGCATAGAACTATTAACTACATCAAATATAACTTCACCTTTTTGTGTAGGAGT
Organism: uncultured Clostridia bacterium; assembly: GCA_947581895.1. Lineage (GTDB taxonomy): Bacteria > Bacillota > Clostridia > TANB77 > CAG-508 > CAG-492. Next base: position 7,669 of record CANPWE010000013.1, read on the forward strand.
AATAATTTGAGTCTTATTATTAATTTGAATATATTGAATTCTTTCCAGTTTTTTCATAATCTCAGCTCTAGTAGCACTTGTACCAATACCAGCCCCTTTAATTTGTTCTCTAAGTTCCTCATCTTCAATCAATTTACCAGCATTTTCCATAGCTAAAATAATTGAACCTGAATTATATCTTGTTGGTGGACTAGTTTCAGCATCTTTTGTTTCAAAATTTACAATTCCAATTTCTTGTCCTTTTTTTAATTTTTTCAATAATTTTTCACTAATTTCATTATCTTTTTTACTTAAATCTTTTCCTTTTTTTAATTCATTATCTTTTTTTAATTCATCTCCTAAAGGTTTTTCAGAATTATTATCTACAATTTTTCCACTATTTTGTTTTGGTTTTGCAATTTCTAAATATCCCATTTTAGTACATACCTTACTAGTTGTTGAAAATTCTTCATTTTCTATATTTATAGTAATTGATAATTTACTAAATTCAGCAGGAGGATAAAATATACATAAAAATCTTTTTACAATTAGTTTATAAATATCTTTTTGTAATTGATTTAAACTTCCAAAATTTTCATATCCCTGTCCTGTGGGAATAATAGCATAGTGATCAGTAATCTTACTATCATTAACATATTTTGATTTAATAATATTAGTAGAATATTTTTCATTCACCATTTTTTTAATATATCCCTGAACTTCCTCATCTTTATATCCTTTTGCTATTCCATTCAAATTTTTAGAAATCACCTTTGCAACAGCAGTTGATAAAACCCTAGCATCAGTTCTTGGATATGTTACTAATTTTTTTTCATATAAAGCCTGAATTATCTCTAAAGTTTCATCTGGTTTAATTTTAAATTTTTTTGTACACTCATTTTGTATTTCAGCTAAATTAAATAATAATGGTGCATTTTCTTTTTGTTTTGCCTTTTTTACTTCTGAAATAATTGCTTTTTTATCTTTTAAAGAAGTAATAAACTCTCTAGCATCTTCAACTTTTTTAAAACCTGTTTCATTATATAATTTATTTGAATTATACATTTTAGATTTTTCATTAACTTTCCATTCTGCTTTTATAGAATCTTGATTATCACCAAATTCTCCTGAAATTTTATAATATGTAGTTTTTACGAAATTTCTAATTTCCCTTTCTCTAGAAACTATCATTCCTAAAACACAAGTCATAACACGACCTACTGAAATTGAAATTCGTTCTTCATTTAATTTAGTAGCAGCTCTTCTTCCAAAAATTATAGTTAATAATCTTGAAAAATTTATACCAATTAAATAATCTTCTTTAGCTCTTAAATATGCAGAATCTGATAAACTATTATATTCCTCTAAATCTTTAGCCTCTGCAATTCCTCTTTTTATTTCTTCTTCTGTTTGAGAATCAATCCATACTCTTTTTCTTATTTTATCAGTTACTCCGGCCATTTGCTCAACTAATCTATATATATATTCACCCTCACGCCCAGAGTCAGTAGCAACATAAATTATTTCAACATCATCTCTAATTAATAAAGACTTAACAATATTAAATTGTTTTTCAACAGCTGGAATTATTTCATATTTATATTCCTTAGGCATAAATGGTAATGTATCTAATCTCCAAAACTTTAATTTCTCATCATATACTTCTGGATAAGACATAGTTATTAAATGACCCACACACCAAGTAACTATCCATTTTTCAGACTCCAGGTATCCATCTTTTCTAGTACCACTTATTCCTAACACTTTTGCAAATTCCATAGCAACTGAAGGTTTTTCAGTAATTAAAATATTTTTTGCCATAATTTATTCCTTCCTAAATAAAATTTTATTTATAAATTTGTTACAAATAATTCTCAAAAATAACTCTCCCACATCATTTAATACCCCAAATCTAATTTATAATTTTTTATAATTATAACACACTATCTTTTCCATAACAATGACAAAATTATGTTTTTTGCATACAGTGTATTTAATACTTTTCACATAACAAAATTTTGTAGAGTAGTCAAATTCAATAGTAAAACACTTTCCCCCCACCACAAAAACTTGACTAAACACAAATTTTATTGTATATTATGTACTATATATAATATAAGAAAGAATAGGTGATTTTAAATAAATGTTATGTTCAAGATGTAAGAAAAATACAGCTGTTGTCTTTGTCAACCGACTAGATGACAATCAGCAACAACATATGGAAGGTTTTTGTTACAATTGTGCTAAAGAATTAGGTATTAACCCATTAGAAGCATTAGCAAAACAAGCTAATTTATCTCAATCTGATTTAGAAGATATGACATCACAATTTGAAACAATGTTCAAAGACCTTTCTGAAAATATGTCTGAGGAAGAATTAAATGACTTAATGTCAGAAGGTGAAGAAGCAATAAATGAAATGTCTCCAGATTCTCTAGGTTCTATATTTTCTGGCCTTTTTGGATTTAAAAATGATGAAAATAAACAACCTTCAGAACAAAATTCTTCATCAAAATCAGACAAAACTCAAAAAGTAAAAGAAAATAAAAAACAAAATAATAAAAAGAAAAAAGCTTTAGATACTTATGGAACAAATTTAACAAATAAAGCCAAAAACAATCAATTAGATATGGTAATTGGTCGTGACAGGGAAATTCAAAGAATAGTACAAATTTTAAATAGACGTTCAAAAAATAATCCATGTTTAATAGGTGAACCTGGTGTTGGTAAAACTGCTATAGCACAAGGTTTAGCTATTAAAATTGCAAATGGAAATGTTCCAGCCAAATTATTAAATAAAGAAGTTTATCTATTAGATATGACAGCAGTTATTGCTGGAACTCAATTTAGAGGTCAATTTGAAGCAAGAATGAAATCTATAATTGATGAATGCAAAAACTTAGGAAATATTATTTTAGTTATAGATGAAATACATAATATAATTGGTGCTGGAGATGCAGAACATTCTATGAATGCAGCAAATATATTAAAACCTTCTTTGTCTAATGGAGAAATTCAATTAATAGGAACAACTACTTTAAAAGAATATAGAAAATATATTGAAAAAGATTCAGCACTAGAAAGAAGATTCCAACCAGTTAAAATAGAAGAACCATCTATTGAAGATTCAATTGAAATTTTGAATGGTATAAAAAAATATTATGAAGATTACCACAAAGTAAAAATCTCAAAAGATGTTATACGTCAAACTGTTTTAATGTCTGAAAAATATATACATGATAGATTTTTGCCAGACAAAGCTATTGATATATTAGATGAAGCCTGCTCAAGAATTAACTTAAATAATAAACAGTTATATAAATTAGAGGTTTTAAAAAATGAACTAAAAAAAGTTCAAGAAGAAAAAGAAGAAGCAGCTTCTGCAGATTCAACTGAAGATTATCAAAAAGCTGCAGAATTAAAAACTAAGGAATGTCAATTAAATGAACAAATAGCTGCTTTGAATAAAACAATGAAAACTATAAGTTTAACTGTCCAAGATATAGCAAATGTAATTGAACATTGGACAAAAATTCCTGTTAAAAAAATTACTGAAGCAGAAACTCAAAAATTATTAAACTTAGAGCAAAATTTACATAACAGAGTTATAGGTCAAAATGAAGCTATTGAAGCAGTATCAAGAGCTATACGTAGAAACCGTGCAGGACTAAAAAGTACAAAACGTCCACCATCATTTATTTTCGTTGGTCCTACAGGTGTTGGTAAAACAGAACTTGCAAAATCATTAGCATTTGAAATGTTTGGAAATGAAAATTCAATTATAAGAATTGATATGTCTGAATATATGGAAGGACATTCAACATCTAAATTAATAGGTTCTCCTCCAGGATATGTTGGATATGATGATGCTGGTCAACTTACTGAAAAAGTTAAACGTAATCCATATTCTATAATTTTATTAGATGAAATAGAAAAAGCACATCCAGATGTATTCAATATTTTACTACAGGTTTTAGATGAAGGACGTTTAACAGATTCTCAAGGAAATACTGTTAATTTTGAAAATACAATAATAATAATGACATCAAATGCAGGTTCTACATTAAATACAAACTCAATTGGATTTGGTGCAAATTCAGAAACACAAAAAAATAAAATTTTAGATGCTCTAAAAGAAATTTTTAGACCTGAATTTTTAAATAGAATTGATGAAATTGTAGTATTTGAACGATTATCAAAAGAACAACTACTTCAAATAGTAGATTTAATGCTAAGTGAAACCTCAAAGGTTTTACAAGATAAAGATATAACAATGGAAGTTTCTCTTGAGGCAAAAGAATATATTTTACAACAAGGAACAGATTTTAAATATGGAGCAAGACCTTTACGTAGAGCAATTCAAAGATACATTGAAGATGAAATTTCAGATTTAATATTAAAATCTGAATTAAGGAATGGTCAAAAAATTATAATAACATTTGACACTGAACTACATTTTAATGTACAATAATATTATATTGATATAATAAAAATTGGAGGATTTTTTATGCTTAAAAATGTACCAAACGCCTTAACATTAGCACGTTTTATAATAATTCCATTTATAATCATATCACTAATACATGATGATTATCCTTTAGCATTTATATTTCTAGTACTTTCTGGATTGACAGATGTATTAGATGGCTATATAGCTAGAAAATTTGATTTAATAAGTAATTTTGGAAAACTAGTAGATCCATTAGCAGATAAAACAACCCAAATAGCTATTTTAACAACTCTAGCTTTAAGAGGTTTTATTCCTTTATGGATGATTGTTATAATATTTATAAAAGAATTTGCAATGATTGCTGGAGCTTCTTTTCTATATGGAAAAGAATTAGTAGTATCAAGCAGATGGTATGGAAAACTAGCAACTGTATTATTTTATTTAGCTATGGCTTCATCTCTTTGTGTAAAATACTTTGATATTGCATTTAAATTTGATATTTATATCTATTATTTAGCTATTGCATTTACAATATTTTCACTTTTTATGTATTTCCATGCATTTTATACACAAGGCTATTTAAAAAAAGAAAATCTAAAAATTAATAAATAAATCTAAGGAACTTTTGAAAATAAACATCAAAAGTTCTTTTATATTTTTTACTCAAAATTTTCTAAAAATTTATTTAAGCTCTCTCTTCCAACAATTTCTATTCCTTTTTCCAAATTAGCTAAATCTTCTTCAGGAAGATACTGTACTGGAATATCTGTTAATCCTTTAAAAATATACTCCCCAATATTGTTTTTGCTACTAATACTAATATATCCATCAGACTCTCTTAAAATATAATGCTCATCACATATTCCTGAATTACTTCTAGATAATTTAATTTCATTTGAATCAAATTCATCTATATTCCATTTATCATAATACTCTTGAACTTTACTTTGATTTAAATTAACTATTTCTCTAGGAACTACCTCTCTTGTACTAATAGTATGTCCACATTTTGCAAAATTTTCAGTTAATACAACCTCTGCATTTGGAGAAACAATTATTTCATTTGAGATTGTATCAACAACATCTTCCTCTTTTTCTTCAGCCAGCACTGGTCTATTAGATTCTTCCTTATTTTTAGGAAAATTAATATATGATTTTACCATAAATCCAGCAATAACAGAAACTATAAATATTACAAATAATAACACTAATATTATCCATTTCTTCATAAATATCACCCTATCCTTTTAATTTTAGTATTGGTTATTTTGGAAAATTTATACATATATCTTGTAATTTTTATCTAATTTACTTAGCTATGAAATTTTATGATTTTTGTAATTTTTATACTTTTTATACTTTTTCTTTTAATATCCTATAAAAAACTTAAATTTCTGTATTTATATATATCTTTCCGTTTTTTTTTACTTTAATAGAAATTTCGCCATTTTTATCAGTTCTATAAATTATAGAATTACACTGTTGCAATCTTTCTAATACTTTTTCATTTGGATGTCCAAAATTATTTTTTTCCCCTACTCCAATAAGTGCAATTTTAGGCTGTACTTGTATTATAAAATCTTGTATTGATGATGATTTTGAACCATGATGTGCAACTTTCAATATTGTAGATTTTAAAATTTTTTTATTATATATCTTCAATATTTCTTCTTCTGCAATCTGTTCTATATCTCCTGTAAACAATATAGAAGTAGCTGCATAATTTAATTTACATACTATAGAATTGTTATTCAAAATATTTTCCTGAATTAAATTTTTATTTGGCCATAAAATGTCAATATAAGTAAATTTATCAATTTGTAATCTATTACCTGCTTGTACACATATAACATTAATATTTTTCCTTTTAGCCAATTCTAAAAAATATTTATAATTTTCAGACATATTTCCCTGTGTTGAAATAATCGCATTTTTCACATTTAACTCTTTCATCACAGTAAATAACCCAGCACAATGATCTGTATCAAAATGTGAAAAAATTATAAAATCAATTGTTTTTATTTTTCTATCTAATAAATATGGAACAAGTACATTTTTTCCAACATCATAATTACCTGTTTCACTACCTCCCCCATCAATTAATATTTTTTTATTACCACTAGTAATTATTAATGTACTATCTCCTTGTCCAACATCAATAAAATGCAATTTTAGGCTAGAGTTATATTTGTTTAGTACATTAAACATAATTACTATAATCATACTAAATGAAAGTAGTTTTAAAATAATTTTATTATGTTTTTTCTTATAAAAATAAAACACATAAAAAATTATTAAATAATAAGCTATTATTGTAATATAACTTGGAGTTATTGTTATAAATCTAGCAAATGTTAGACTGGAATTAAATTCTGCAATTTTCTTAAAGATATTGATATATAAATTTAATATAATGGAAAATATTTTTGAAATTTCTACTGAAAATAATGACAAAACCATTGTAAAATAACCTGTTAAAGACATCACCCCTAATATTGGAGTTACAAGTATATTTGAAATTAGAAATATGAATGATATTGAGTTAAAAGAATAAATTAAAATTGGAAAAATTAGTGTATTTGCAGATATACTGATTATTATAATTGATTTTATTTTTTCTAAAAGCTTGTTTAATGTTTTTAAATATGGTTTACATTCTTTAACATTTTCTTTTTGTTTTAAATGGCTTATTATTTTTGAATTAAACAACACTATTCCTAAAGTTCCCAAAAAAGAAAGTTGAAACCCTAAATTTAATATATAATATGGATTAATAATTAGAATTAGTAAACAAGAAACTGCAATATTATTTAAAGTATCAGATTTCCTATAAACCAACTTAGAAATAATCATTATACTACTCATTATAACAGCCCTTACCACAGATGGTGCTCCACCAGTTAATTGAGTAAAAAAAATCAAAATACCAATTAAAAGAAATTTACTTTTTCTTTTATCAAAATTTTTCAGTATAAAACTACACCCCATAATTACATATGTAACATGCATACCAGAAATTGCCAAAATATGTGATAAACTTGCATTACTAAATACATCTTTTTGTTCATTGTCTATTAAACTAGTATCTCCTAATAATAATGCTATTGCAACACTTGCCGTCTCATTTGGTAGTAATTCTATTAAATTGTTTTTTAACTTATTTCTTAATTTATTTATCCACATATTAGTAACAAAAAGTGAATTTTTCTTTATTAATTTTATATCATTCATGTTTGATGTGCAGATCATATATATGTTCTCAGATTTTAGATATTGTGAATAATCATAGCCTTTATAATTTCTTCTAATAGATGGCTTTTCGAAATTACCAACTCCATATATTAAATCACCATATTCCAATTCTATTTGATTAAAATCTTTACTTTTTTTAACTTTTAATAATATATTAGTATTTTCAAAATCATTTTTTATATTTAATTTGCCATTATTAATATTCTTAATTTTTATTATATAGTTATTATAATACATGCTTTCTTTTTCAACTGATATGACTATTCCAACATAATAATTTTCCCCATTAATTGCATTATACAAATTATTAAATTTATTTTCCTTTTTATTTATTATAATAATTGAAATTATTATTATTAAACAACAAATAATAAATAATCTTTGTAAATTTTTTATTTTATTGCTATTTATCTCAATTGTAAATTTACTACATAATTTTCTAAGTATTTTTTCATATATTTTATTAGTTTTTTTCCTAAATATTATATTTAATATAATAAACAGTACCATTGTAATAAGAATAAAAAGGACCATATTTATTTCTAAATATAGCCCCAATAATATACCTATTATATATGTTATGGTAATAATTAACATCGGTCTTTTATCCAATTAGACTTTCCTCCTAGTAATTATTATCCAAATATATTAGTTTTGTTATATATACTTTTTTTACAATGATTTTAAGTATTATCTAATCATTTATTACCAAGAATTATAATAATCTTCTTGCCCCCCAATATTTTGATTTATTCCAACTATCAGATAATCTACTAATTATAACACCTGTTGTGCTATCTGATGCGTGAACAAACTGATCATTTCCTATATAAATTCCAACATGACCTACTGTTTTTCCATCATTTGAGAATACTAATATATCTCCTGGTTGTAATGCATCTGTAACAGGTTTACCTTGTGTTGATTGTGCTCTTGCTGAATGACTTAATGAATATCCAAAATGTTTATATACATACATTGTTAAACCTGAGCAATCAAATGAATTAGGTCCTGCAGCACCATATACATATTTACATCCTACAAATTGTTTAGCATATGCTGCTATATCATTTCCTGTAACACCTGTTGATGAAACTGGTACATTACTATTATCTTGTGCTTCTACAATAACATTGTTTTGTTTTACTGCAGATGCTCTATCTATAGTATTACTTCTTGAAGAAACCTCTGTTTTCTGATTTGAAAGTAAATCACTTCTTATATATCCAGTTGTTCCATTAACTTCAACTTTATACCAACCATTTTCTTCTCCAATAACTTTTACTTCTTGATTTATAACTACATATTCAACTGCTTCAGAAGATGTATTTGCCTGACCTCTTACATTTGCTGATTCTACTTTAGCATACATTGTTTTTGGTGTATAAGTATTTGTTGTTTGATTATTTGTTGTTTGATTATTTGCTGTTTGATTGTTTGTTGTTTGATTATTTGCTGTTTCATTGTTTGTTGTTTCATTGTTTGTTGTTTGATTATTTGTTGTTTGGTTATTTGTTTCTTCATTGTTTACTGCTTGATTGTTTGTTGTTTCATTATTTGTTACATTATTATTTTCCTCTGTTGTTTTTGTATTTTCATTATTATTAGCATTTTCACCATTTTTATCAGATACATTTTCTGTAGATATCTTATCAATTCTTACCCATCCATTAGAATTTTCAGTTTTTATATATGCCCATAATCCTGCATTTGAAATTAATGTAACTTCTTCATCCTTTTTTACCTCTCCTATATATTCAGATGTTACAACAGGTAATATATTTAAATTAGTATTATCTGCCATTTTATAAACATTATTTGGAGTTACATTATTATTTGTTTCATTTATATTGTTGTTTTGAGTTTGATTTTCTTCAGAAACTTGATTATTATTTATTTCTCCATTATTATTAACATCTCCATTATTTTGCTCAGTTTGAGCTCCATTATTTTGATTGTTTTGTGTATTTTCATTATTAGTTCCCTCAGAATTATTTCCTTCTACATTTTCGTTTGTACTAATATAAGATTGGCTAACATATCCTGTTTTTCCATTAATTGAAACCTTATACCAATCTCCTTCTTTTGATAATATTTCAACAACATCATTTTCTGCTAATAAATCAATTATTTCTGCTTCAGTTGATGCACTTCTTCTCAATCTTACATTTGTTCCTGTTAATTTTCCAGTTGAAGCAAATACTGGTATTTGCATAAATAATGAAACACCTATTACCATTGTACATAATCGAATTGAAAATTTTCTTTTTTTCATAGTCAAAACTCCTTAAATTACTTATTTACTTAATATAGTATATACTTTTTGGTAGGAAATGTCAATATATATAGCATAAAAACCATACAATTGCCAAAAAAACATTCAAGAAAAATTCTTGAATGTTTTTATAATTTATTACTCGATAATATCAGCAACAACTCCTGAACCAACTGTTCTACCACCTTCACGAATAGCGAATCTTAATCCTTTTTCTATAGCTATTGGTGTAATTAATTCAATAGTCATATCAATGTTATCACCTGGCATAACCATTTCTGTTCCAGCAGGTAATTCAATAACACCTGTAACATCTGTTGTTCTAAAATAGAATTGTGGTCTATAACCATTGAAGAATGGTGTATGACGTCCACCTTCATCTTTAGTTAGAACATATACTTGTGATGTAAATTTTGTATGTGGATGAATTGTTCCTGGTTTTGCTAAAACTTGACCTCTTTCGATTTCATCTCTTTGAACACCTCTTAAAAGTACTCCAATGTTATCTCCAGCTTCAGCTTGGTCTAATAATTTTCTGAACATTTCAACACCTGTAATAACAGTTTTTGAAGATTCTTTTGCTAAACCAACGATTTCAACTTCATCTTGTAATTTAACAACTCCTCTTTCTACTCTACCTGTAGCAACTGTTCCACGTCCTGTAATTGTGAATACATCTTCTACTGGCATTAAGAATGGTAAATCTGTTGGTCTTTCTGGTGTTGGTATATAACTATCAACTGCAGCCATTAACTCTAATATAGGAGCATATTCTGGTGCATTGATATCTTTTGATGTTGACTCTAATACAGCTAATGAAGATCCTTTTATAACTGGAATTTCATCTCCTGGGAAATCATAGCTTGATAATAAGTCTCTAACTTCCATTTCAACTAATTCTAATAATTCTGGATCATCAACCATATCACATTTATTTAAATAAACAACGATGTATTTAACACCAACTTGTCTAGCTAATAATATATGCTCTCTTGTTTGAGGCATTGGTCCATCAGCTGCAGAAACAACTAATATAGCACCATCCATTTGTGCAGCACCTGTAATCATGTTTTTAACATAGTCAGCATGTCCTGGGCAGTCAACGTGTGCATAATGTCTATTTTCTGTTTCATATTCAACGTGAGCAGTATTAATTGTAATACCTCTTTCTCTTTCTTCTGGAGCTTTATCAATCATATCATAAGCTTCATATTTAGCTTTACCTTCCATTGCTAAAACTTTTGTAATAGCAGCTGTTGTTGTTGTTTTACCATGATCAACGTGTCCGATTGTACCAATGTTAACGTGTGGTTTGGTTCTTTCAAATTTTTCCTTTGCCATTAAATTTTCCTCCTTTAATTTTGGTGTAGGATAATTCCTTAATCAAGACTATCTATTTTCTTGAACACCTTTTTATATTTTTTTAAAATTAATAACTATATTAAACATAAGCATTTTATAATATTTTTTTTAGTTTGGCAAGATGTTTTTGGAAAATAATTACATTATTATTAAAAATAAATTATATTCTATACTTTAATCATTATTATTTAATATTAAATTTTAATTTAGAGTTCGGAATTCTAAATTAAAATTTACATTTATAAAGCATATTCACTAAACTTGCTTTTAAAATAAAATATATTAAATAAATTATAACCATTATTCATATAAATATATATTTTTTTAAATATCAATTCTGAATTCATATTTAATAATTAATAATTATGATATTTTCTTTAAATTCATATTTTTATTAAAAAATATTATTAAGCTCATTTAATCTTCTTTTTTTGCTCTACTAGCCACAATATTGTCAAGTACTGATTTTGGAACTTCTTCATAATGGCTTGGTTCCATTGAATAAGTACCTCTACCTTGTGTTTTTGAACGTAAGTCTGTAGCATAACCAAACATTTCTGATAATGGAATAAATCCTCTAACTATTTGGTTTCCACCTCTTGCTTCCATACCTTCCATTCTTCCTCTTCTTGAATTAATGTCTCCAATAACATCTCCCATATATTCTTCTGGAACAGTTACTTCAACTTTCATAATAGGCTCTAATAATACTGATTTAGCTTGTTTACATCCCTCTTTGAATGCCATTGAACCAGCAATTTTAAATGCCATTTCTGAAGAGTCAACATCATGGTATGAACCATCTACTAAAGTAGCTTTGAAGTCAATAACTGGATATCCAGCTAAAATACCAGATTCAGCAGCTTCTCTAATTCCATCTTCAACTGGTTTAACATATTCTTTTGGAACAACACCACCAACGATTTTGCTCTCAAATTCAATACCTGTACCTGGTTCTAATGGTTCCATTTCTAACCAAACATGACCATATTGTCCACGTCCACCAGATTGACGAATGAATTTTCCTTCTACTTTAACTTTGTTTCTAATTGTTTCTTTATAAGAAACTTGTGGTTTACCTACTGTACATTCAACTTTAAATTCTCTTTTTAATCTATCAACGATAATGTCTAAGTGTAACTCACCCATACCAGCAATAACAGTTTGACCTGTTTCTTGATTTGTGTATGTTTTAAATGTTGGATCTTCTTCTGCTAATTTTGCTAAAGCAATTCCCATTTTTTCACTATTTGCCTTATCCTTTGGCTCAATAGCAATATCAATAACTGGTTCTGGGAATTCCATTGATTCTAATATAACTGGATGTGCTGGATCACATAAAGTATCACCTGTTGAAACTTCTTTTAAACCAACAGCTGCACCTATATCACCTGCATATACTTTATCTATATCTTCTCTATGGTTAGCATGCATTTGAAGAATTCTACCAATTCTATCTTTTTTGTCTTTATTAGCATTTAATACTGTAGAACCTGAATCTAATGTTCCTGAATATACTCTAAAGAAGCATAATTTTCCAACAAATGGATCTGTAGCAATTTTAAATGCTAATGCTGAAAATGGTTCTGAATCAGAAGTTTTTCTTTCAACTTCATTACCATCTGGATCAACACCTTTGATATTAGGAATATCTGTTGGTGCTGGCATATAATCAACTATATTATTTAAAAGTTCTTGAACACCTTTATTTTTATAAGAAGAACCACAACATACTGGAACTACTGTATTAGCAATTGTTCCTTTTCTTAGTCCTTTTTTGATTTCTTCTTCAGTTAGTTCTTCACCTTCTAAATATTTCATCATTAATTCATCATCTTGTTCAGCTGCAGCTTCAATCATTTTTGCTCTATATTCTTCAGCCATAGCTTTTAAATCTTCAGGAATATCTTTTTCTTCTATTTCTTTTCCTAAATCATCTTTATGGATAAAAGCTTTCATTTTTATTAAATCAACTATTCCTTGGAAATTATCTTCTGCACCAATTGGTAATTGAATTGGAATAGCATTTGCATTTAATCTATCTTTCATTTGCTCAACACAAGCCATAAAATCAGCACCTGTTATATCCATTTTATTAACATATGCCATTCTAGGAACTTGATATTTGTCAGCTTGTCTCCATACTGTTTCAGATTGTGGTTGAACACCACCTTTTGCTGCTAAAACAAGGATAGCACCATCTAATACTCTTAAAGATCTTTCAACTTCAACAGTAAAATCAACGTGACCAGGAGTATCTATAATATTAATTCTTGTATTATTCCAAAAACATGTTGTTGCAGCTGAAGTAATTGTAATACCTCTTTCTTGTTCTTGAACCATCCAGTCCATTGTTGCTTCACCCTCATGAACTTCTCCTATTTTATGAGTTCTACCTGTATAAAATAGAATTCTTTCAGTTGTTGTTGTTTTACCTGCATCAATGTGTGCCATTATTCCTATATTTCTTGTTCTCTCTAAAGGATAACTTCTACCAGCCATTTTTTTCCTCCTTCTTTTGGTTAGCTTATGAAATTTCTAAATTTTTATCAATAATTAATATAATCTTGATATATACATTATTTTTTCTGCTATTTTCCAAAAAAATTCATAAAATTTCTTAAGCTTCATAAATTTTTAATAAAAAATATAAATAAATTATTCATTTAATAATAATTTATTTATATAAATAATTTATATTTGCTAAAAATTAGCATAATATAATCAAAATCACTAATTATATGTCTAAACAGATTTTATTTTTTAGAAATATAAAATTAGATTTTTTTATAAACCTTAAATATATAAAGTTTAAATTAGAATTTATAATGTGCAAAAGCTTTATTAGCTTCAGCCATTCTATGCATATCTTCTTTCTTCTTAAATGCTCCACCATTTCCAGCAACTGCATCCATTATTTCACCAGCTAATTTTTCAGACATTGTTTTTTCATGTCTAGTTCTAGCATATATAACTAACCATCTTAAACCTAATGTTTGTCTTCTTTCTGGTCTAATTTCAATTGGCACTTGATATGTAGCACCACCAATTCTTCTAGCTTTTACTTCTAGAACAGGCATTACATTATTAAGTGCTGCTTCAAATACTTCTAATGCATCTTTTTGTTCTTTTTCTTTTATGATATCAAATGCATCATAAACTATTTTTTGAGCTACTGTTTTCTTACCATCTAACATAACATTGTTAATTAATTTTGTAACAACTTTGCTATTATATATTGGATCTGGTAATACTTCTCTTTTTGCTATATATCCTTTTCTTGGCACTATTCTTCCCTCCTTTTAATGATTTGATACTTATTTTCCTCAAGTATCATAAGGTACTCTGAAAAACTTTTTAGTTTTCCCGTATAGTGCTATAATCTATTATTAATTTAAGTACCTTAAATTAGTAAGTTATTAGCACTATTTAAATTTTTGCTTTTTGAAAGTTTTCATATATCTATATTAAAATTTTAGATATTAATGTCTTTCTAACTATTATCAACCAATTAACTTTCAATTTAGAATTCTATTTTTTTGGTTTTTTTGCTCCATATTTAGATCTAGCTTGCATTCTATCTTTAACACCTGCTGTATCTAATGTTCCTCTTATAATATGGTATCTAACACCAGGTAAGTCCTTTACCCTTCCACCTCTTATTAATACAACACTATGTTCTTGTAAGTTGTGTCCAATACCTGGAATATAAGATGTTACTTCATATCCATTTGAAAGTCTAACTCTGGCAACTTTTCTTAAAGCTGAGTTTGGTTTTTTTGGTGTAACTGTTTTAACAACTGTACAAACACCTCTTTTTTGTGGTGATCTTTTATTAGTCATTCTTTTTTTCATTGAATTATAACCATGTTGTAATGCTGGTGCTGTAGATTTTGTAACTCCAGTTTTTCTTCCTTTTCTTACTAATTGATTAATTGTTGGCACTTAAATTTCACCTCCTGAAATAATAATATAAACCGTTAGAAATTTGCAGTTTTAGCAATTTTATCTAACGGTTTATATTTTATCATTTTTATGTTCAAAAGTCAATGGTTCCTGATTTTATTTTTGTTAAAATAACACTTTCTGTTATCTTTCATTTTCATCTTTATCATTATCTAATTTTGAATTTTTTATAATCTTATCTAATACACCTATTTCACGTTCTATAGTTTCTTTTTCTTGTTGTTTTTTATTTTCATTATATTTTATTAATTTTTCTTTATAACTTTCTTTACCTTCCATTGTCATTTATCTCCCTTTTTAAAAAATTTTATTATTTTATTGAACAATCTTTTTATAAAAGATTCATCATATTTCATTAACTGATTTTTTCCACTTTTTGAATCATTTTCTGAAAAAATTTTTTCATTGTTTTTTTGGTTTTCTTTTCCTACATTATCATCAATTAAATTACTACTTTTTTTATCTGTATCTTTTTCCCAAATATCCATTTTAATATTTTCTTGTAAAATTTCAAGATATTTTTTATCAAATTCTTTCCAGTTTTTCTTACACTCATCATTTCCTATATATTCACTTATTATTATTGATAACAAAGCCCTTGTTTCAGGCATAAAATTCTGTTCTGTATATTTTTTTGAAATATCAATATCTAATATATATTCATCATCCATATTATTTTTAATAGATTCTCTAAGATCATTTGGGATTTTTTCTTGTAGTGATTTACTCATATTATTAATTATATAATTTAACTCTGTTAAACTTCTTTTAACTTTTGTATCTATCTTCATATTTTTCCTTACATTATATTTATTTAGGTTTTTGGTTATACCTATAAACCACGAACACTTTCATCTCTGTATATCATTTTTTGTAATTGTTTTATAAAACTGCTTCCCCATCTTCTTAATGTTGCTAAAAGACTTTTATCTGTTTTTTTACATACATCCATTAACTCATTAACTTCTTTATTATCTTTTTCATCTTGTTTATTTTGTAAAAATTGTGCAATTTTATTTATATTATCTGGATCTGTATATTTTTCCTTCTTGTTTGTAATTGCATATTCATATGGTTCTAAGCAACTAGTAATTAATGTTTTAGGTGCCTCATTTATTTTATTTCCATATTCATCATACATATATTCACATTCTTTTTGTAATAAATCTTTATGAATTTCTCTTGCCTTTTCAACCAACAAAATACTAGAATCAGTTCTTAAATATGATATATCTAAATTATCTGAACATCTTCTTAAATATTTTTTATCCTCTGGAATATTATAAATATCATCTGTATATTCATATCTAAATCTAGTTCTATCAACTGCATCTGCATCTTTTAAATAAACACATATCAATTTTGCTTTTTCTCGATTTTCAGGTGATATTCCATATCTTTCACACAATTTTTCAAAAGCATACTCATCAAATTTATTATGATCTTTTTCATGAACTTCATGATAACTAATCGCTGCTTTTACAATTGCAATTTGTTCATCACTGTATTTATCACTACCATCATCACGCTTTTCTTTTTTCATATAATATTCTGCACCTAAAGCACCTGGATCAGCATGAGGAACTTGATCATAATCATGTCTGTTTCCATTACCTAGACCATTCCAATTTCCATCTCTACCAACATCATGGAATTTTGCAGCTTGAATTAGTAAATCCATTCCTTCACTATCCAAAACTCCTTCATTTTTTCCTATTAGATATGAAAACAACACTACATTATTAATATGTTTTTGTCCATGAATAGCTTCACATGAAGATTGATATTCTTTCAACTCCCTTATATCTCCTATTGCCTCACACACTAATTCTCCACCTGTTCTACCAGTTTCAGAATCAACTTCATTTAATAATTCAAACGTATCAATAGGTTCATATCCAGACTTTTCCATAATAAAATGACTCAAATATCCATTCAAATCATAACCTGGATCAACTTCAAACCAATCATGATGATTATACTTTTCTAATTCACCTTTTGTTATTTGAATTAATTTCTCATAACACATTTTTTGTCTTTGTGGATCAAGAGACTGTATTTTCTGTTCAAGTTTGTTCAATCTATCTTCCATTATTTCTTTTGACCATAATTTTTCTCTTACTTCAGGATGTATTAAGTTTCCTGTTCCATCTCCTTTTAAACTATCTGTAATACTATTACCTGCTCTATTATTTTCTGATTCAACTATCATTCTTTCCATTAAATGTAAGAAATAGTCCATATCCTTATCAGAATAATTTAGTGTATCTATATCATAGTTCATAATCTCGTTTTCCATTTGGTCAACTTTTAGTCTTTCTCTTAATGACATATATGTTCTATCTACAACTACTATATCCACATTTCTTTTATCTGTCTCTTTCAATGTCTCTGCCCAAATTGGATCATTCATAGCATAATCTTCTACTAATTTCCTTCTATATTCTACATCATATAATCCATCCCAATTCAAACAATTAGCCAGATTTTCTGAGTTTAATATTTCATTTCCATCTCCATACAAAAAGTTATATAGAGATGTTTCTGAAAAGTATACAGAATATGATGGTTGTTTTTTGAATTTTTCATTAGCAATATCTATTTTATTAGGGTCTAACTCACGTCTTTCATTTAAATCTTCATTATGACGTCTTCTTGTTCTATCAATTTGTGATTTAGGCGTATGAAATTTTACATCAACTTCTTCATTTGTAATAGCTTTAGCTCTACTAATATTCATATTTTGAACAAAACGACTTGAACCTAAATCAAATGGTGATGAAACATATAAACTTCTTTCATCAAAATCTGTAAAACCTAAACAAGCTCCATTAATAACTGCATGATTCATATTATTATTAGCCATATAAGTAGTACATATTCCATGATTTGCTAGAAGTTTAACATCCCAATCAAGCGAATTTGCATATGAATTTAATGAGTTCAATGATATGTTAAAATCATCTTGAATCATGTATACTTCTCTACCATCTATAATTGTTTTATCTTCTTCTTTTGGTATATATAATGATTTATTTTTTTGTCTGCAGAAAAATTTCCTTATAACACTATCCATACGATATGATTGATTTATTGAACTAACATCATGAATCTGAGAATAATATTGTTTCAATTTTTCAATATCATGTGTTTCTGTAATGGTTTTTAATGCAGTAAGATATTCTTTTACTGCCTGATTTTCTTTTTTAATTCTTTTAATTTCTAAATCAACTTTTTCAGGATCTGTTATTTTTCTTCTTTCTTCTACATATTTACGTATCTCATCATCATTTTCATTATTAACAATTTCTACTATTTCATCATAGTCTTCTGCATATCTATCTAAAATTAATTTTGCAACATCTAAACCATGTCCAAATCTTTTTAATAAAATAGCATTTCTTAGCTTATCTGATTTTGTTAAATTAGAAACATAATCACTTTCTATACTCCCTATTAATAAATCATTACATTTCTTATTTAAATTTATATTATTTAATTGATTATAGTTCTTTATATCAAAAATATTCATGTTTGTTAACAGACCAGTAATTTCTTCTATCTTTTGCGAATCTTTATCAGATAGTGGTTCATCAGAAGTAATCTTTTGATAAAATTCATCTATCTTTTGTGAAAATTTTTTATCAAGAAATAATTCATCATATTTACCACTTTGAATATTATATAAATAATCTTCTGCTGTAGCAATCCAATCCAAATTATTTCTATCTATATTGCGTATAATTGTTGCAAATAATTTATATTGATCTATACTCAAATTTGCTATCATTTCTTGTACTTCTGGATAAACTGTTAACATACTTAAAAATTCAGATATATCATCATAACCAGAAGACAGTAACCTTACGTCTACTGTCTCCATTATTTCTTCATTTTGTTTTAATAAAAAATTTATTTTTTCTTTAATATGTTCTCTCTCAAATCCATCATAAATGTATGCTTCATCAAGTTTTTCATTTATTCTTTCTTCAATTTCATCATTCATATTGAAATCTTCCTTTTAAAAATATATTTTATCTTTCTATATCTTCAATTTCAGTGGTAAAATCATTTTTTATTGCTGTATCATTAACTTTTTTATCCTTTTGTTTATCATAACCTGTAAAACCAACTTCTGGTTTAGCTTCATAATTTCCATATTGTTTATTATTTGCTTTTTTAGATTTTGTCATTCTTATGTTTTCAAAGAATGCTGTAATTGCATCTGCTATAGACATTCCATTTCCCACCTTTTCATTTAAACCTAAAGCTTTTACTATTCTTGGATTATCAACCATTTCTATCTTTATGCCACCTTTTATAAATTCTGATGAAACCTCTCCTGGTACAACTTTAGTTTCCATGTGAGTTCCAGTCAATATCTGTTCTGTTTCTGTTTTTACATTATTTAAAGCCTTTAATATTTCGTCTTTAGTAGAATCCCATCCTGTAGCAATACCTTTATCTGAAGTAGATTTCCAGAAATCTAGTCCTTCACTCATTTTTTGTATTAATTGTGCTTGTTCTTCCTTACTTCCACAACTTAGTACTTGATTAATTAAATCTTGTGAAGATACATCATTACCAGCTTGTTTTTGTAAAGCAGCTAATATATCAAATAAATTTGCATCTCCTTTAATTGAACCATTTTCAAGAAGCTCTGTTGGAATAGAACCACTTGTTATTTTAGTTATATCATATCCATTACCATCTGAAATAGAAACTGTTCTACCATTAATTTTTTGTGCAGCACCTCTAAAGAAATCTAAATTTGCTCCTACCTCTTGGCTTCCATAATTATCATATCCAAATGAAACATTTCCTTTTTTATCTAATCTCATTAAATTTTTTATTGAAAATGCTTCAAGTAAATCTTCTTCTGATGATACTTTTGTAACATCTACATAATCATTTACTTCTATTGTTTGAACTGTATCTTCACCATATGAATTTTTTGTCCAATTTGGAAGTTTTCTGGTTTCTGGAATTTTTGCATTTTCTAACATCCAATCTTCAATTTTTGGTCCTAAAAATCTTACTCCAGCAGCACCTAAAATTTTAACTCCTGTAATTGTTCTAGTTACAGTCGCTTTATTAGCTCTATCATGTTGGTTTATTGATATAGCATCTGTTTGAACAATATTATGATCTTTTGCATTTATTGTATTATTTTTTACAATATCTTTTAATTTTGGATTAGTTAAAATACCATTTTTCATCTTTTCAACATTTTGTAGTTGTTTTTCAATTTCACTTATTATTGCTGGATCTGTATTGTTAGCTTTTTCATTTTCCAAAAATTGCCTATGTTTTTCCAATGCTGTTAGTTTATCTGAAAAATAATTTGCTTTTGCTTTATTTATGTATGATTCTTTAATATCTTTATATCCAGCTTCTAATACAGCTTTATTTCCTTCTTTATATTTAAAAATTGCTTGTCTTCTTGCTTTCATTGTTGCTAAAAATGGATTTACAGTTTTTCCTTTAGCAGCCATTCTTTCACATTCTTTTTGGAAAAAGTAATCTTTTCTTGCTTCAAATCTATGTGCTGCTTTATTACTATATATTCCTGATTGTTGTTTTGAAACTTTTCCATAAACCCATGAAACTGGTTTTCCTATTGCTCTATAAATTACAGCTCCCACATTTCTAACAGCTAATGGCACATTAAGTAATGCATGAGTTGTTCCTTTTAAAAAACCTTGGCCTTTAATTGGTAATAAATCATATTTTTCTCCATATTTTCCTAATGTTTTTAAATTATTTTTTGTTGTTCCTGTTCTATCATATGCAAAATTGTTAGTTTTTATATATTCTTCATCATTTTGTTTTTCGTCTGCATTTGCATATACTTTTTTATCCCCTGCATTATATCTAGCAAGTTTTATTGCTTTATCATTATAGCTTTCTAATTGAGTTAATTTTAAATCATTTTCTATTCCAGGATAATACCTTATTCCATCTGCTTGAATTTTTGTTCCTGGAACCATTATCTTTCCTTTATTATCCTGAATTCTTTTTAAGGCTTCATTATATGCTATTTCTTTAGTTTTGTTACCATAATATTTATCAACCATATCACTTATAAGATTTGGGATTTCCTGGTCTTTTATGTAATCTTCAGGTTTTTTATCAAAATGAAATTCATAATCACCTATTGAATGATTCTGTGGTCCTTGTGGCCCATATGGACCATATAGGTTATTTGTATTATCTTTAGGTGTAACAGGTTCTGTATCATTATTTTTTTGTGGTTCGTTTTCTTGTGGTTCGTTTTTTCCTGGTTGATTTTGAGCTGGTTCCTTTGTATCCTTCTCTTCTAAATCCTCAATTCTCTTATCTAACAAATCAATTACATTTTCTTCCCATGCTTTTTCTTTGCTAAGATTTACAGATTTTTTCCTTCTATTTATAATATCTTGTAAATCTTTTATAGCTTTTTTTAATTGATCAGCATTCATATCTTTAATTCTATTTAAAAAGTCTAATTCATCACCTATATCTTTTAATTTCTTCTGTGCATCTGCTGAAGTTGGATTGTTCATTAGCTCATCCATAGCGTCATTAAATAGTTTATTAAGAACATTAATCCTATCCTCAATTACATTATTCATAAAAAATTTCCCCCTCATATCCAATATTACATTTTATTTCAGCGACTCTTCAGTAATGCAATACTCTAATATATCTATTATACTATTTTTTCGTTAATTATGTCAACTCGCTTTAGTCATTTCAAAAATTTTGCTCACTTTAAAAAACATATAAATATATGCATAAAACACTCATATTCAATTATGTATCTTTATTCATTTTATTTCTATAATTATTTTTTTCATATTAATCTCATTTAAAATATTGTACCATTTTATAAATTTAGATTTATAAATGTAACAAAAATATAAAATAAAATATATATTTGTAATATTTTTGTTACATTTTTGTAATATTTAAATTCATACCCATTTTATCTGATAATTAATTACTACATTAAATATTATCTTTCTTGTTGACTTTCTACTTGTTTATCTTGTTGATTTTTGTATATATTTTCAATAGTATCTTGAGAAACCCAACCACGTGGACTTATAATATTTTTATCTACTACACCATTTTTTGCATTTTCTTTTTGTTGCTCTATTATTTGTTTTGCTTCTTCTACACTTTTAGCTCCTGGTACATATGACACATGAACAAATTGCTTAGAATTTGGTACAGTATTTTCTATTTGTCCTTCCAAACCATATGTATTATTAATATCACTTTCTGAAACCTGAGCAACATGATCAACTACATATATTCCATCTTTAGGACTTAATTTATTACCTATTTTTGCTGTTCTTCCTCCCATTACAGTTTCTGAAAATTCCATTCCTTCTGGTAATTGAAGTACAGACCCTAATTGTAAACTTTCTTTTTGTTGATTATTTATAAAATCTTCCATAGTTTTTTGAATATCTTTTTGAATATCATCTGATAATACCCATGATGGTTCTTTGTTTTCTTTAATAGTTGGTTCAGTTAAATCTTCTTGAACTTCTGTATTACTCTCGATTTCATTAGTTGTAGGTTGTAATGTATCTGAAATTGTTTGTATATTATCTTTATCCATTTTTTCATTTTTTCTAAATCTAGCAAATAAGTTTAAAGATCCTATAGCTGATGCTATAGAAACTGCTACAGCAGCTATAGCTACACCAATTCTTTTAAATATTGTTTTCTTTTTTACTACTTGTAAAGCTTCTTCTTTCTTTTTATCATTTATTTCTTGTTTTTTTCTATTTTTTTCTTCTTCTTCTTCTTCTTTCTTTTTGTCTCTTATTTCTTGTATTTTTCTATTTCTTTCTTCTTCTTCTTTCTTTTTATCTCTTATTTCTTGTATTTTTCTATTTCTTTCTTCTGCTTCTTTCTTTTTGTCTCTTATTTCTTGTATTTTTCTATTTCTTTCTCCTGCTTCTCTTTCATCCTTAACTTCCTGTATCCTGTTTAATAAATCATCCACTCGTTCTTGTTGTTCTTCTCTATCTTTATCAAGGTTTGCAAGAACTTCGTCTATCATTTTCTCATCTTCCTCAAGTTTCTTTTGTCTAGCTTTATTTCTTCTCGCTTCTTGTGTAGCCCTTAATTTCTCTCGTCCTTCTTTTCTAAGCTTTTCTTTATTATACTCAATTTGTTCTGCTTCATGCTCTTTCTTTAAAATTCTACTGCATTCTTTTCTAGCTTTGTCTAATTTAAATTTAATTTCCTTCTTTTTTTCTTCAATATCGTTTCCATCTTTATCAATTTCATTATTACTATCAATATCTAAAAGTTCCTTTTCTAAACGATTTACTTCTTCTAACCATTGATCAGAAGTAAATCCTTTCTTTGTTCTCATATAAGCGCCTTCCCATTTTTTTCTTTGTGATTTTCTAGATTCCTCCATAAAAACCCTCCTTAAAAATTATTTCATTCTATTATACCACTTTTTTGAATTATGTGCAACTTTTATGTTATTTTAATATATATACTGATATTTTAATTCTAAAATTTCCCAATTATATCATACTGTTATTTCTTCTCATACAAGTGTTTTCTACATTTTATTATCTTACCATATCAATAGCTTGCCTACCTTCATTATATTTTTTTACCAGAGATTCACGAATTTCATTTTCTTGTGCCCAACCAGTTTGTGCTCCTTTTTTTTCTCCTTTTTTGGGAATTGTAGATATATGATATGCATTATGTGTGTTAATACTACTGTTTTCTTCTAAAAAATCTTTTACAGATACACCAGGTTCATTATATACATAATTAATAATTTCATTTTTATCATTTAATACAGCAATTCCATCAATTATATACTCTCCAACAGGTCTCCATGGAATACTACCAATTTCCCCTTGTCTACCTTTTCCATCACTACTTTCTGAATATTTTATTCCTTCTCCTAATTCTACAGTATCTCCTAATTTGAAATTATATATAGAATTTTCAAGTTTAGTATTTTCAAATTTTTCTTTTCCAGCATCTATTACATCTTGTGATACTTTTAAATTTTCCTTGAACGAATTTTGTTTACTATTATTTGCAATATATGATTCAGTTGTATTTTCTTGCACATTTGACTCTAAATTATTATCTTCTATAGAATATTCTGTCGAATCATCTTGAGCCTTTGTATTAGGTCCCATTTTTTTACATCCTGGTTCTAAAGTATCTGAAACTGTTTGTTTGTTATCCTTAACTGTCTTTACATTATCTCTAAACCAAGAAACAACATTTAATGCACCTATAACTGATAATAATGTAACAACAGAAGTAGCTATTGCTATACTAATCCTTTTAAAAATTCTATTTTTATTTTTCTTTTCAGTATTGTATTTATTGGCTATTCTTCCTTGTTTTACTTTTAAATATTCTTCTTCTTTTTGGGCAGCTCTAACATTTTCTTTTTGTGCTTTATACAATTTATATTTACTTTCTTCTAACTTTAAAATAATATCTTCTACTTCCCTAGGTCTCATTGTAGCACTTTTTGTTAACAATTTTTCCAAGTATTCTATTTCATATTTTATACGCTCTTTTTCATCTAACCATTGATTTGCAGACCAACCTTTTCTTGTACGCATAAAATCTCTTTCCCATTTATTCCTTCTTGTTTCCTCAGACTTTTTAATTTCTTTATATATATTTGACTGTGTATATTCTTCCATAAAAAATCCCCCCAAAAATAACATTAATACTATTTTTAAAAGCGCATTTGATTATTATGTTAACATTTGAATATTTAAATTTTCAATACTCCTATCTGCCAATTTACTATATCTAACCTTTTTATCTTTAGTTTTTTCATCTAATTGTGGTAAAATTCCAAAATTAGCATTCATTGGTTGAAATTTTTTATTTTCTGATGAAATATATTTTGCTAATGCACCAATTATTGTTTTATCACTAAATATTATTTTATTATCAATAAAACTATTGTTATTTTTCAATTTATCATTTTCTAATGTATTTTGTTCTGAATAATCAACTACTAATGATTGCTTATATTTCATACAAGCATTAAGCCCTGCAACTAATCCAGATGAAATAGATTCAACATAACCTTCTACACCTGTTATCTGTCCTGCGAAAAATATATTATTCATTTTCTTAAAATTATATGTTTCATCTAATAACTCTGGTGAATTTATATATGTATTCCTATGCATTACTCCATATTTCACAAAATCTGCATTTTGCAATCCAGGAATTAAACTAAACACACGTTTTTGTTCTCCAAATTTTAGATTAGTTTGAAATCCAACTATATTATAAATTGTTCCCTCTTTATTATCTTGTCTTAGTTGTACTACTGCATATGGCCTATATCCAGTTCTTGGATCAGTAAATCCTACTGGTTTTAATGGACCAAAACGTAATGTATCTAACCCTCTTTTTGCCATTATTTCTATCGGCATACATCCTTCAAAAATTTCCCTTTTTTCAAATTCATGTAATTCAACAACTTGTGCATTTATTAATTCATTTACAAAGTTCTCATATTCTTGCTTATTCATAGGAAGATTTATGTAATCTGCATTACTTAACTTTTCTATTCTTTTTTTCCATTCATCTATATCCTCATCTTTACCTCTTTCTTGTTCATATCTATCTCCCCAAAACGCTATATTCATATCTATTGAATCTTTTTCAATTATTGGTGCTGCTGCATCATAAAAATGTAAACTATTATCTCCTGTTAAATCTGCAATTTCTTTTGCAAGTGCATCTGAGGTTAATGGACCTGTTGCTATAATTACAATTCCTTGTTTTGCCATTTGCTTAATATGTAAATCTTCTGTTCCACATTCTTTATTGATTATTTCTATATTTTGATTTTTTCGTAGTTCTTGTGTTACTTTTTGTGAGAATTTTTCTCTATCTACAGCTAGTGCTTGTCCTGCAGGAACTGATGTTTCATCTGCTATTTTTATCAATAGTGAATCTAACAAACGTAGTTCCTCTTTTAGCAATCCACATGCATTTGTATGTGCATTTGATTTAAATGAATTACTACATACAATTTCAGCTAAATTTTCATTACTATGAGCTGGTGAAAACTTATGTGGTTTCATTTCATATAATTTTACTTTTATTCCTTTTTTTGCTATCTGATATGCAGCTTCTGAACCAGCCAATCCTCCTCCAATTATTGTTATAAAATCATTCATATTTTTTCACATCCTTATATCTATTAATGCTCACCTTAAAACAATGTTTTTATCTATATTTTTGTAATGATATATTATATAAATTTGATATTTATCAAAATAATAAAAGATTAAAACATAATTTAAGGGACGTTACATAATGCTCGTCCCCCTATATTGCTATTATATTTTTCTTAAATTATTTATTTCCAAACAATTTTCCAGTAATATCTCCTATTGAAGATATATCCTTTCCATTGTTTTTATCTTTAATTACATCTGTAATTTTTCCACCTATTTCACCTACAATATCTTCAATTTCCTTACCTGTTGCATGTTCTACTTTATCAATTGCTTCTTTAACTTGTGGAACTTTTTCTACTAACTCATCTATTATTTTGTTTTCTTCCATAATATTTCTCCTTACAAATTTGTATTACAATCACATTTATTATAACATTCTTTTTTTATTTTTCAATACTTTTTATAAACTTTTTATTGTTATAGTTACTATTTAACACTTCTCACATAACCAAACTTTGTAGAGTAGTCAAATTCAATAGTTATGTAATGCTTTTGCAGGAGACCGTCAAAAAATCC
>CANPWE010000014.1 GCA_947581895.1 uncultured Clostridia bacterium
TATTACTCTCTGTGCGCTGTTGGGAAACATTTTCAAAATAATATATGTCAACAGCCATACTTATCTTGGATTTTTTGGCTGCCTACTGCAAAAGCATTACAGAACTATTGAATTTGACGGCTTCCTGCAAAAGTATAAAACATCAACAAATTTTTATTATAAACTATTTTTAAATCCCCAAAACAATAAAACAAAAAATTTAAAATACAAAATATTTACAATTTTTTAATATTAATATATACTTAAATAAAAGTATTATAAATAATCATATATACCATTTTTTGGAGGAACATATGGAAAAAATATTAAATAATAGTTCAACAGATAAACCATCTAAACTAATGAAATTCATGCCACACATATTCTGCTTTTTTATATTTTCATTTTTAGGATGGGTTCTTGAAATTATATTTTGCTATTGTATGTTTGGTGAAATTATGGAAAGAGGATTTTTATATTCATCAATATGCCCAATATACCGGAACTGGTGCACTTATTTTAACAGCATACTTAGACCATAAAAAGGAAAAAATAACATATATAAAATTATTTATATTATCTATAATAGTCTTATCATTTTTCGAATATTTCGTTGGTTTTGCATTAGAAGCTCTATTTGCAGAAACCTGGTGGGATTATTCTTATAGTAAATATAATTTAGCAGGAAGAATAACTTTATTAAATTCTTTTTTATGGGGAGTAATTGCAGTTTTTTTCAGACGTTTTATATATCCATTGATACAAATATTTAGAGAAAAATTAATATGTAAAGTTCCAAATTCAATTCAAATTATATTAGCTACAATACTTATATCTGGAATTTTAATTGATTTCATTTTATCTTGTATTAAATATTTGAATTAAAAATTTCTTCATATTTAAATAAAGACACTTTTAAAAATAAAAAGTGTCTTTATTTTTTATAACTAACAGCTAATCCATCTCCTACTTCCAAAATTTCAGTATCTAAATTAGCATCTTCATTAACCCTAGCTATATATTCTCTTAAATTCCTTACAGCAGTACGTTGCTTATGTTTATTATAATCACTCATAACATATCCTTTATATAAAACATTATCAGCAATTATAACACCTCTATCTTTTAACATACGTAAAGCTTGATCTAGAAAAAATGGATATTTGCCCTTAGCAGCATCTATAAATACTATATCATATTTTTCATTTAGTGTTGGTAAAATTTCAACAGCATCACCTTCATAAAGATGTATTTTATCTTTTACACCAATTTTAGCAAAATTTTTCTTTGCTTCTTCTATCCTTTCTTCATCTCTTTCAATAGTATCTATACTTCCTCCTTCTTGCAAATATTCTAAAAAACATAAAGCTGAATATCCAACTGCTGTACCTATTTCAAGAATTTTCTTAGGTTTTTCTTTAATTAGAATTTTTGAAATAACTTCTAATGTATCATCCATTATTATTGGAATATGGTTTTCCAAAGCTTTTTCCTTTATAATCATTAACTCATTAAAAAATTCTGTATTTTCTTTTTTTAATAACATCATTAATCTCTCCTATATAAATTTTCTATTATTAGTAGCATATTTTTTTAATTGTAATATTCCATATACAATTAAAAAAGGTAATGTCATTTGTACTATAACCATTATAGGTGTAAATAATTTTCCTGTATAATGATATATAATAGAAATAGGCGTTCCAGGAAAATCTTGTGATATAAACATTAGATTACTTCCATATATTGAATTAACTATATATGCTGCTATACAAATTAATAAAATCAAGATTGCATAATATTTAAAATCCTTAAATTCAAGTTCTATATACTTGAATTTATTTATAATGATTCCCAAATACACCATTGTTGCATGAAAAAAGAAACTTTGTAAGCTTATAAAATGAAACATAGGATATTCTGGTAAGGATGTGCTTGGATATAATATAAATACTACTCCTGCTAAAATTCCACCTGTTGCTAAAAATACATTTGCAGTTCTTTCAATAGCTCCTTTTCCTATTGAACTAAGAATTCCTGTATATAATAACAAACTACAATAATATAAAGGTACTACTCTATTTAAATTTTGTGCTTCACCTATAGAAAAAACAAATATAATCTTTAATATTTCTAAAATCCATACTATAATAGTTAAATTTCTAATAATTTTTTTTATATCTTCTTTTTTATTAATCTTAGTATTTTTAACTGCTACTGATATTCCTAATATAGTTAGTAGTATTAATATTAAATGTTTAAAATTAAATATTCCACATGGCTTAATTCCTGGTTTTAATAAAAACATTTTTTCACTTCCTTATTTTCATAATTTAAAATTTGGTATGAATAAACAAGGAATATATTAGATACATAATTTATGATTTTGTAATTCCTCTAACAATTGTTTCTATATAACCATTATAAATTTGTTCAGCTGTTACTTTTCTTTCAGTTTTCAATCTATATAACAAACTAGAAAAAGTTATACCAAATATTACAAAAGCTATTGCTTCAGCATCTATATCATAAAAAATACCTTGTTCTATACCTTCTTCAATTGTTTCTTTTATTTTTTCTACATAACTATTTACAGCTTTTTGGCATTTTTTAGTTCTTGGGGTTTTTCCTAAAGTATTATTAATAACAACTGTTATTAAATCTTCATAATTAATTATAGTTTTTATTTCAATCATTAATATTACTTTTAGTTTATCCAAAGCATTTTTACAATGTCTAAATTTTAATTCTATACTATTATTTAATAACTTTGTGCCCTCTTCAATCATTAAATCAAATAATTCTTCTTTTGTTTCAAAATGATAATATAATGCACCTTTAGCAAATCCAGCAACAGCCGTTATTTCTTCTATTCCAGTATTTTCATAACCTTTTTCGGCAAACAATTTTATTGCTGTTTTAAAAATTATTCTTTTAGTTTTATTCATATAATATTATCATCCTTTCACATTTATTGATTTTGAACTATATAATTTACAACATCCCCAACTGTAACTATTTTTTCTGCATCTTCATCTGGCACTTCCATATCAAATTTTTCCTCAATTTCCATAACTAATTCTACAATATCTAATGAATCTGCTGATAAATCATCTACAAAAGTTGCCTCTTTTTTTACTAAATCTTCTTCAACTCCTAATTGTTCTACAATTATTGTTTTTAATTTTTCAAAAACTTCATTTTCACTCATAAATAATTTCTCCCCCTATTATTTTTTAATTACCCATTATACAATATCCACTATCAGCATAAATAATTTGACCAGTAATAGCATCTGACATATTACTTAATAAAAATGTAGCAACATCACCTATTTGCTCAATTGTAACATTTCTATGTAAAGGTGATTTTTCCTCAACTATATTTAATATTGAATTAAAATCTTTTATTCCTTTAGCAGATAAAGTTTTAATAGGACCTGCTGATACTGCATTTACTCTCATTCCATCTTTACCTAAATTATCTGCTAAATAACGAACACTAGCTTCTAATGCAGATTTTGCAATCCCCATTACATTATAACCTTCTAAAACTTTTGTTGACCCTAAATATGTTAAAGTTACTATACTAGCATTTTCATTTAACATATCTAATTCCTTAGCAGTTCTTGCTGTTAATACTAATGAATAACTACTAACATCATTTGCATGTGCAAATCCTTCTTTACTTGTATAAATAAAATCATTATGTAAATCTTCTGTATTTGCATGTGCTATTGCATGAACTATTCCATCTAATTTTCCGTTTTCTTCTTTAATTTTTGTAAACACTTCTTTTACTAATTCATCTTCTGATGCACCATCTAAAACATATGCTTTACTATTTTCAAACTCTTGGGTTAATTTTTCTATTTTATCTTTATTTTCTTCCCCCATATATGTAAATATTAATTTTGCTCCTTCTCTATATGCTGATTCTGCAATTCCATAAGCAATACTCCATTTATTTCTTATTCCCATAATTAATATTGTTTTATCTTTTAACATCATAATTTTTAACACCCCATCTTTCTAAATTTATTATATCTTTCATCTACAAGTTCACTTTTTGTTTTGTTTTTTAATTCTTCTATATCTTTAATAATTTGATTTTTAATTTTCAAAGCAACATTTTTTGTAAATTCTTCATCATATTCTTGTTTTTTTGGTTCTTTTATTATTTCATCAATAACACCAAAATTTAATAAATCCTCTGAAGTCAATTTCATTTTTTCTGCTGCTTCTTCTGTTCTTTTAGAATCTTTCCATAATATACTTGCAAATCCTTCTGGGGATAAAACAGAATAAATTGCATTTTCTAACATATATACTTTATTACCAATTCCTATTGCCAAAGCACCACCACTTGAACCTTCTCCAATTACAATTGCTATAACAGGTACTTTTAATTTTGTCATAGTTAACATAGATTCAGCAATAGCCTCTCCTTGCCCTTTTTCTTCTGCTTCAATACCAGGATATGCTCCTTTTGTATCTATAAAAGTAATTACAGGTCTACCAAATTTATCTGCTTGTTTCATAAACCTTATTGCTTTCCTATAACTTTCTGGATTAGGCATTCCAAAATTTCTTTCTATATTTTCCTTTGTTGTTCTACCTTTTTGTTGTGCTATTACAGTAAAATTTTGGTTTCCTATATTTGCCAAACCACAACATATTGCTTTATCATCTTTTGAAATTCTATCACCATGTAATTCCATAAAATCATCAAAAATATATTTAATATAATCAAGACTTGTTGGTCTTTTAGGATTTCTTGCAATTTCAACTTTTGCCCAAGCTGTATTTTTATTTTCCATTAATTAGACCTCCTTTTTATGGAATTTTATAATATTATAAATTGTATCTCGTAAATCTTTTCTTTCTACAATTTTATCTATAAATCCATGTTCTAATAAAAATTCTGATGTTTGGAAATCTTCAGGTAATTCTTTACCTATTGTTTGCTCAATTACCCTTCTTCCTGCAAAACCTATTCTTGCATTAGGTTCTGCAAGTATCACATCTCCTAAACTTGCAAAAGATGCAGTAACACCACCATAAGTTGGATCTGTTAAAACAGAAATATATAAAAGACCTGCTTCATCTAATTTAGAAATAGCTTCTGTTGTTTTTGCCATCTGCATTAAAGACATTATTCCCTCTTGCATCCTTGCACCACCAGAAGCAGTAAAAATTACAACAGGTAATTTTAATTCTATAGCTTTTTCTATAGCATATGTAATTTTTTCTCCAACAACAATTCCCATACTTCCCATTAAAAA
The DNA here is from genome assembly GCA_947581895.1 of uncultured Clostridia bacterium. GTDB lineage: Bacteria > Bacillota > Clostridia > TANB77 > CAG-508 > CAG-492. The sequence continues at coordinate 5,264 of CANPWE010000014.1, forward strand.
TCCACTATCCATTACACAAATAACTAATTCTTCATCATTAATTTTACCAGTTCCAATAGAAACAGCTTCTAATATATTAGTTTTTTGCCTTAATGATTCAATTTTTCTAGGATAATCCTCTAATTCCAATGGATTAGTTGTTTCTAAATCAAAATCAAATCTCTTATATGAATCTTTATCTAAAATTAATTCTAATCTTTTATTTATATGTAATTTAAAATAACTTCCACAATATGGACAAATACTCAAATTTTCACGAAGTTCTTCTTTGTAAATTATATTTTTACAACTATCACACCTAGCCCATTTACCAACTGGAATATCTATTCTAGATTTTTTATTTGTTTGAACTGTTTGCCTTTTCTTTATCTTGTCTACAATCATATTTTTTCTCCTTCCATCTAAAAATTCTCATCTGTTCTTGAAAATTATCATATATTATAAAATAATTCAAAAACTTAAAGAATATCTCCAAATTTCTTTTCCAAATTTTTTTCAATGAAAGAAGTATCATAATTTCCCCTAATAAAATCTGGATTTTTAATAACTTCAAAAATAAAATCAATATTAGTGTCTACACCTTCAATTACAAATTCTTCTAAAGCTCTTTTTAATTTTGCAATAGCCTCATTTCTATTAACACCACAAACAATCAATTTTGCAATCATAGAATCATAATAACTTGGAATAGTATAACCTTCATAAATTCCTGTATCAATTCTTACACCATTACCTCCAGGAAGATTTAACCCTGTAATTTTACCAGGACAAGGTCTAAAATTTTTATATGGATTTTCTGCATTAATTCTACATTCAATAACACAATTCTGAAAAGAAACATCTTTTTGGCTTATTTTTAGTCTTTCATTTGCTGCAACTCTAATTTGTTCTTTTACTAAATCTATATTAGTCCTTAGTTCTGTAATTGGATGTTCAACTTGAATTCTAGTATTCATTTCCATAAAATAAAATTTCTTATTTTTATCTAACAAAAATTCTACAGTACCTAAACTTGTATAATTAGCAGCTTTAGCAACTTTAATTGCTGTTTCTCCCATTTTATTTCTAATTTTTTCATCTATTGCAGTTGATGGTGTTTCTTCAATTATTTTTTGATGATTTCTTTGAATAGTACAATCTCTTTCACCTAAATGAACTATGTTTCCAAATTCATCAGCTAAAATTTGAATTTCAACATGTCTTGGATTTTCTATATATTTTTCAATATATATTTCATCATCATTAAAAGAATTTTTTGCTTCTTGTTTAACTAAAATATAATTCTTTTCTAAATCTTTTTCATCATAAACTACTCTTATACCTTTTCCTCCACCACCACTAGAGGCTTTTAACATAATTGGATATCCAATTTTCTTTGATATTTTTTTTGCTTTTTCTAAGCTATCTACACTTCCATCAGAACCAGGAATTACAGGAATACCACATTTTTTCATCAATTCTTTTGCATGAGATTTATTCCCTAACATATCTATTACTTCTGCTTTTGGACCTATAAATTTTATATTTGATTCTTCACAAATTTTTGCAAATTTTGAATTTTCAGATAAAAATCCAAAACCAGGATGAATACAATCACTTCCTGTTATATTAGCCGCTTCTATAATATTTTTAATATTCAAATAACTTTTTTGTGATGGTGGTTCACCAATACAAATTGCTTCATCTGCTAGTCTTGTATGTAAAGAATCTTTATCAGCAGTAGAATAAACTGCAACTGTTTTAATATTCATTTCTTTACATGCTCTTATAATTCTTACAGCAATTTCCCCACGATTTGCTATTAATATTTTATTCATTTTTATCCCTTCTTTTTCTATTTTTGCTTAATACTAATTACTACATAGAGTAGTTCATTACAAAAAGCCTCAAACAAAAATCATTAATTATTATCAACTAATGCAAATGTAAGCTCACCTTTAGCTACAAGCTCACCATCTACACTTGCTATTGCTTCCCCAATACCAATTGGACCTTTTTGCTTAATAATTCTAACTTCAAGTTTTAGTCTATCACCAGGTTTTACCATTTTTTTAAACTTCATTTTATCAATTCCAGCAAATAAAGCATTTTTTGATTTATTTTCCTCTACAGAAAGTATTGCAATTGCACCTGCTTGAGCCAAACTTTCTGTAATCAAAACACCTGGCATTATTGGATTACCTGGAAAATGACCTTGAAAATAATATTCATTTTCATCTACATTTTTATAACAAATTGCAAATTCTCCAGGTAAAAAATCTTCTACTTCATCAACCATTAAAAAAGGCTCTCTTTGAGGAATTATTTTTTTTATTTCTTCTTTATTTAACATATTTCATACCTCTTATCTTAATTTTATTAAATTTTCACCAAATTCCACAGGATCACCATCATGTTTTAAAATTTCTACAACAACCCCATCAAATTCAGATTCAATTTCATTCATTAATTTCATAGCTTCAATAATACAAGTAGTACTTCCTTTTGTAATAGTTTGCCCAACTTCTATAAAACTTTTTTCATTTGGAGATGGTTTTGAATAAAAAGTTCCTACCATTGGTGACTTTATATATTTATATTCTTGTTCATCAGAAATATTTTCTGAAATTTCTTCTAAATTTTCTTCAATTACTACACTATTTTCTTTTTTACTAACTTCTATACTTTTTTTATTATTTTCAATCTTATTTTCATCATTATCTTTTTTCATACTTATTTCTGTTCCATCAGGGAACTTAATTTCTAAAGATGACAATTTTGAACTTCCCATATCATCAATTAATTTTTTTATATTTTCATAATCCATACTCCCAACACCTTTCCTTCCTTAATATACTATTTTTTGATGTTATATCTCTAACAATATTTTATTCCTCATATTTTTTTAAGATGATACTAGCATTATGTCCACCAAATCCTAGTGAATTAGACATAGCTATATTTACTTCTTTTTCCAATATTTCATTAGTAACTAAATTTAAATCACATTCTTCATCTTTTTCTTTATAATTAATAGTTGGAGGTATAATTCCATCTTGAATTGCATTAACACAAAAAATTGCTTCTGCAACTCCAGCTGCACCTAATAAATGACCTGTATAACTTTTAGTTGAACTTACTAAAACATCTTTTGCAACATCTCCAAAAGCATTTTTAATTGCAATAGTTTCTGTTAAATCATTTAAGTGTGTAGATGTTCCATGTGCATTAATATAATCTATATCTTTAGGGCTAATTTTAGCATCTTCAATTGCTCTTATCATAGCTCTTGTTGCACCCTTTCCTTCTGGGTCTGGTGATGTAATATGATATCCATCAGATGTTGCACCATATCCAATTATTTCTGCATATATATGTGCATTTCTCTTTTTAGCATGTTCTAGTTCTTCTAATACAATAACACCTGCACCTTCTCCCATTACAAATCCATTTCTTTCTTTATCAAATGGAATAGATGCTCTTGTTTTATCTGTTGCATCAGATAAAGCTTTCATATTTTCAAAACCTGCTACACCTACTTCACAAATAGCAGCTTCTGTACCACCTGCAAGTATAGCATCTTCTGCTCCTAATTTTATAGTTTTATATGCTTCACCTATAGCATGAGTAGATGATGCACATGCTGAAACAACTGAAATTGATTCTCCTTTTGCTTGTAAATCAATAGCAATATTTCCTGCTGCCATATTTACTATTCCCATTGGTATAAATAATGGAGAAACTCTCCTATTACCTTTAAAATTAAATACTCCACATTGTTCTTGAATAGTAGTTAAACCACCTATACCTGTACTTACAAAAACACCTAATCTATCAAAATCAGTATTTTCCTTATTTATACCACTATCTTTTATAGCATCTCTTGCACAAGCTATTGCAAGTAATGATGATCTGTCTGTTCTTTTTATCATTTTAGTATCAAAATAAGCCTCTAAATCAAAATCTTTTAATTCTGCAGCTAATTTAGTTTTAAAATTAGTAGTATCAAATGCAGTTATATTATCAACTCCACATTTCTTATTTTTAATTCCTTCCCATGAATCTTTTACTGTATTTCCAATAGGTGAGATTAGACCCATTCCTGTAATAACAACTCTTTTCACTTTTTTCTACCTCCTACATTAACATTCCACCATCAATATTTATTACCTGACCTGTAATATATGAACTTTCCTCTGATACAAGGAATTTTACAACATTTGCAACATCTTCTGATGTACCAAACCTCTTTAATGGAATTTGTTTTAATATTTCTTGTTTTACTTCTTCTTTTAAAACATCTGTCATTTGAGTTTGAATAAACCCAGGTGCTATAGCATTTACTGTTATATTTCTACTTGCAACTTCTTTTGCTAGACTTTTGGTAAATCCTATTATTCCTGCTTTTGAAGCTGAATAATTTGTTTGACCTGCATTTCCTGAAATTCCAACAACTGAAGAAATATTTACTATTCTACCTTTTTTTGCTTTTATCATATATGGAATTACATTTCTTGTAATATTAAATGTTCCAACTAAATTAACATCAATAACATCCTCAAAATCTTCTTTTTTCATTCTCATTAATAATCCATCTTTTGTAATTCCAGCATTATTAATAAGTACATCAATATTTCCAAATTCTGCAATTACATTTTTTATAAAAGTCTCACAACTTTCATAATCTGAAACATCACATTTATATGTATAAATATTTCTTCCAATTTCACCTATTTCCTTTTTTATGTTTTCTAAATCATTATTCTCACTTCTATAATTTATTGCTATATCATAACCTTGTTTTGCTAAATTTAAAGCAATTTGTTTTCCAATTCCCCTTGATGCACCTGTGATTACCGCTACATTACTCATCTTTATTCTCCTTTACAAAATTTATTGTTTTTTCTAAACTGTCTACATCTCCAATGTTTAAAATATTTACTTTTTTATCTTTTGACATTCTTTTTACAAAACCAGATAATGTTTTTCCTGGTCCTATTTCTATAAATGTATCAATACCATCATTTAACATTGTTTCTATAGATTTTGAAAATCTAACAGGACTTATTATGTGTTTTGTAAGTATTTCTACATAATTATCATTTTCATTATAATAATTTCCATCAAGATTTTTTATAACCTTTGAATTCATTTTTTTATAATTAATTTTTTCTAAATCATTTTTTAAAGAATTTGCACTTTCAGTTAATTTTTCTGTATGAAATGGTCCTGAAGTATTTAATGTTTTTACTAATTTTGCTCCCAATTCTTTTGCATTTTTTTGTGCTTCTTCTACAGCATTAGCTTCTCCTGAAATTACAACTTGACCTATACAATTATAATTTACAGGAACTACAAAACCTGTTTTTACTGTATTACATGCAGATTCAACTTTTTCATCATCTAAACCTATAATTGCAGACATAGACCAATTACCTTCTGGTGCTAATTCTTGCATATATTGACCTCTGTTTTTTACTATTTTTACTCCATCTTCAAAATCAAACAAATTACTATAAATTAATGCAGAATATTCCCCTAAACTTAATCCTGCTGATATATCAGCTTGTATATTATTTTGTTTTAATATTTCTAAAATTCCTAAACTCATTGTTAATATACATATTTGAGTATATTTAGTTTGATTTAATTTTTCATCTATTCCATTAAATGAAATATCTGCTACATCTATACCTGTTATATCTTTTACTCTATCATATACATTTTTAAAACATTCATATTTTTCATATAAATCTTTTCCCATTCCCACAAATTGTGAGCCTTGACCTGGAAATAAAAAACCTATTTTCATTATTATCTAATCCTCTATTCTTTTTAAAATTATATTTTCAAACTTATTGCAAAAATCTGCCAAAAATTGATTTATTTCTATTTCTACTCCAAATTCCTTTTTTAATGATGTTGCTATATTTTGTATTTCTCCTTCAAAATTCATTTGAGAATTATTAATTCCTATTCCAACAACCAAAAATTTAGCAATATTTCCTTTAAGTTTTGTTTGTGTTAATATTCCACCTAACTTTTTTCCTTTAAAATATAAATCATTTGGTGGCTTAATTTCAAGTGTTATATTATGCATTTTTTTTATTATATCTATAATTGTTTCTGCAATTTGTAGTGTAAGACCATCTATTTTATCAACAGTACAATTTAATTTCATATAAAAAGAAAATGCAATATTTTTTTCTTCAGTATACCATGTTCTTCCATGTGTTCCTACTCCAGATGTTTGTTTTTCTGCTCTAATTAATGTTCCATCTATTATTTCACTTTTGTTAATCCTTCTCCATATTTCTTTTTGAGTAGAATCAATTTCATAATAATAAATATAATTTCTACCTAGCTTTTTCGTTTCTAAACCTTCCAAATTAACATTATGCTGTAGCTGAATTAATTTTTGCAAGGTTTTCATCCCTTTTTATTTTATTTGTTGATGTTTTTATTAATGGTTCTTCTGAAAAAACAATTCCTTTAATTGCTTTATAACTAGGCATCATACTATTTACTTCTTTAATTTTTTCATGGAATTTATTATATATTTCTTCAATTGTATCTATATTATATGTACTTTTCATTTCTTCTTTATCAAATACAATTTCCACATTTAACCTAATATCATCTTTTGATTTATTTTTTATTTTTCCAAATACAAATGATTCTTTTACACCATCTATTTTATTTATTACTTTTTCCATTTCTTCTGGAAATATATTTTTCCCATTTTTTAATACTATTACACTTTTCTTTCTTCCACAAATAAATATATATCCATCTTCATCTATTTTTGCCAAATCACCTGTTAAAAACCAATCATCATCAAACACTTTATCTGTAGCATCTTTATCATTTAAATATCCAAGCATTATGCTATCACCTTTTACAGCTAGTTCTCCCATTCCATCTTTATCTGGATTTAATATTTTTGCTTCAATTCCATTTAATGCAGTTCCAATAGAAGCTAATTTATAATTATCTTCTGCACCTACTGCAATTACTGGAGATGTTTCTGTTAATCCATATCCTTGAACCATATTAAATCCCCAAAGTCTAAATCCATTTTCTACATCTGGATCTAATGGTGCTGCACCACTAACAAATATTTTGGTGTTATTAGATAAACTTTCATGTATTTGTTTAAAAATTTCTTTTCTTTCTTTCATTGAGCAATTCTCTGCTTTTGTTTCTAAAGTTTGTAGTAATTGCAAATTTCCTTCTTTTGCAAACTTTTTTCTAATATTTTTATATATATTTTCATAAATTGCAGGTACACATAAAAGTACAGATATTTTATTTTCTCTTAAATCATCTGTAATATGTCTTAACCCTCTTCCAAATACTATTTTTGCTCCAATATAAAGTGGATATAAAAAACCTACTGTACATTCAAAAACATGGTGTAAAGGTAATACTGAAAGAAATGTATCATTTTCATTTAATTTTAATCTATCTTTTATTGCCATTAAATTTGCACATATATTTTTATGAGATAACATTACAGCTTTTGATTTTGAGGTAGTTCCTGATGTAAATAATAATATACTCATTATATTTTCATCTATTGTACTATTTATAAATTCTTTATTACCATTATCAATAAGTTCTTTTCCTTTTTCTAATAATTCATCTAATAAAAAAACACTATCTTCGTTTTTTGTATTTCCCATTGATATTAATATTTCTAAATTATTGTTATCCTTTTTACATATATTTTTTATTGTTTCTTCATATTTGTCATCAAAAAATATAGCATTTACTTCTGATCTTTCAATAAGACTTTCTAGTTCATTTTCTGGTAATAATTTATCTAATGGAACAACAATTCCAGTTCCACAAACTATTGATAAATATGCCATTTCCCAATTAATACTATTTTGTCCTATTATTGCGATTCTTTTTCCTTTTAATCCCATATTTATTAATGATGTTCCTAAGTAATTTACTTTATCTCTAAATTCTTTATGTGTAATTATTTTATTATCTATTTCATATGCTGGTCTATCAGCAAACTTTTTTCCACTTTTATTTAGCATTTCTTTGATTGTTGATATTTTTAAATCATCATTCATCCTATACCTCTCCTTTATATAATGTTGTATATATTAAATCATAAAATCCTAAAATTGTCACTATCCTAAGTGGTCAGTTTTTATTTTATTTTTAAAGAATTTTAATTTATAAAAAAAGAAAATCAGATTTATACAGATTTTCTTTTTTGTGAATTACAATTAATATTTAAAATATCTTTTACAACCTCTCCAGCAATAATTAATCCTGCAACAGAAGGTACAAATGAAATACTACCTGGAATTTGATTTCTAATAGTACATTTTCTTTTAGTTCCTTCAGGACATACACAATTATTTTTACAACTAATATTTTCAGTTTCATTTGGTTTTACAGGTTCTTCTTTAGAATAAACTACTTTCAATTTTTCTATTCCTCTAGCCCTTAATTCCTTTCTCATAACTTTAGCAAGTGGGCATATACTTGTTTTATATATATCTGTTACTTCAAACTTAGTTGGGTCTAATTTATTTCCAGTTCCCATACATGATATTATAGGAATATTTAATTTATTAGCTCTTATTACTAATTCAATTTTTGCAGTAACTGTATCTACACTATCTACTATATAGTCAACAGTTTTATCTAGTATTTCAGGACTATCTGGCATAAAAAATTCCTGGTGTATTTCAACATTAGCATTTGGATTTATATCTAATATTCTTTCTTTTGCTACCTCAACTTTCTGTCTTCCAATAGTTTTTCTAGTAGCAATTATCTGTCTATTCAAATTAGTTAAACAAACCTTATCATCATCCACTAAAACAAAGTTTTGAACACCTGCTCTTGCTAAACCTTCTACAACATAAGAACCTACTCCTCCTATTCCGAAAATTGCAACTTTAGCATTATTTATTTTTTCAATACCTTCTTTTCCGATTATTAATTCTGTTCTTGAAAATTGATTCATTATTTTACATCTCCTTTAATATTGCTATTTTTTATTTTTCCATTTTCCATATAACCAATTTTTACTGTAGTAGGTCTTCCATGTGGACAAGTATATGGATTTTTTAATTTTAATAATCTATCTAATAACTTATGTACTTCATCTTCCCCTAAATCCATATTAGCCTTAACAGCAGCTTTACATGCAACAGTTGCTATAAACCTTTCTTCTATATCCTTTATTGTTGCCCTTTCCTTTGTAATCATTTCATCTAATATATCCATAAATATATTTTTACTATCTATTTTTATTTTATATTCAATATCAGGTATTCCATTAATTTTTACACTATTATCTCCAAATAACTCAATATCAAATCCATAATTTTGAAATAATCCAATATTATTTTGTACAAATTCCATCTCTTTGTGTGTTAAATTTACAACCTCTGGAACAAGCATTAATTGACTATTATTTTTTATATTATTTTTATAATTTTCTTTAATTTGTTCATATAAAACCCTTTCATGTGCAGCATGTTGATCTACCAAAAACAATTCATTATCAACCTCTATAGTTATATATGTTCTAAATAAAATCCCTGAATATTTATAATTTACATTTCTTACAGTATCTCTATTAATTAATTCAATTTTTTTCAATTTTGATGTTTGATTCATTATTTTATTATCTGTATTATAATGGTTTGTTAAAAATTCAAATTCATTTTCAATATAATTTTCTTTATTATTTTCAATTTCATTATTCCCTAAAAATTCTTTATTCAAAAGAGCTCCTTTTATTGCATGATACATTATTTTATATAATGATTGTTCATCTTTAAATCTAACTTCCATTTTTGTGGGATGAACATTAACATCATAATAATCAGCTGGCATTTCCAAATTTAAAATAAAAAATCCATATTTCCCTATACCAGTACCACCTTTAAATGCCTGATCTGCACTATTAGTTAACATCTGATTTTTTATATTTCTCCTATTTAAAAATAATATCTGATTTTTTCTAGTATCTTTTGCCATTAAAGTATTTCCTACAACTCCTGTTACTCTAACATCTCCTTCTTTATAATCTACCTCAATTAAATTATCTTTTACTTCTTTTCCATAAAGTACATATACAATATCCTTTATATTTCCATTTCCACTTGATTGAAATACATTTTTACCATCATTTATTAACTTTATAGATACATCTAAATTTGATAATGCTATTTTTTGTACAAGTTCTTTAATATATCTAAATTCTGTAGCATCTTGTTTTAAAAATTTATATCTAACAGGAGTATTAAAAAATAAATTTTCTACTGTCATTGTTGTTCCTACCTGACTACCAATTTCTTCTTGACTTAAAATATCACCAGCTTCAGCCACAAGTTTTATACCTGCTGACATCTTGGCTGTTTTAGATACAATAGTCAATTTTGAAATTGCAACAATACTAGCTAAAGCTTCTCCTCTAAACCCCATAGTATATGTTTTTTCCAAATCCTCTATTTGCCTTATTTTACTTGTAGCATGTCTTTCAATTGCAATATGCATATCATCTAATTCTATACCTTTTCCATTATCAGATACACGTATAAAAGTTTTTCCTCCATTTTTTATTTCTACCACAATATTTTTACTTCCAGCATCTATTGAATTTTCCACCAACTCTTTTACTACATTTGCAGGTCTTTCAATAACTTCTCCAGCTGCTATTTTATTTATTGTCAACTCATCTAATAATACTATATTTCCCATACAATCTTTCCTTTATTTTCCTATATTATATAAGCTTAAAATAACAGAGTTTTCCATCATTTTAAGCTTATATACAAAATAATATTATACTAATAATTTATAAAAATATTTTTTACTTATTGAGCTGAATTTCTACGAGCTTCTCTTTCCCTTGTTTTACTATCTAATATAACCTTACGTAATCTAATATTTAAAGGTGTAACTTCAACTAATTCATCTTCAGCAATAAATTCAATTGCTTTTTCTAATGAAAATTGTAGTGGTGGTACTAAACGAAGTGCATCATCTGAACCTGAAGCTCTTGTATTTGTTAAATGTTTCTCTTTACAAACATTTATTGCAATATCTTCATTTCTTGAATTTATACCAACTATCATACCTTCATATACTTCAACACCAGCACCTATTAATAATTCTCCTCTTTCTTGAGCATTATATAATCCATAAGTTACAGATACCCCAGGCTCAAAAGCTACTAAAACTCCTCTTGTTCTTGAAGAAATTTCTCCTTTATATGGTTCATAACATTCAAAAATACTATTCATTGTTCCTTCACCTTTTGTATCTGTTAAAAACTCTGTTCTATATCCAATTAATCCACGTGCTGGAATTCTGAATTCTATTTTTGTATGTCCTATTTCAGCAGGTTCCATGTTTAACATTTCAGCCTTACGTCTTCCTAATTTTTCAATAACTGTTCCTATTGAATCATCTGGTACATTTACAACCAATCTTTCCATTGGCTCACTTTTTACTCCATCAATTTCTTTTATTATAACTTTTGGACGAGATACTAATAATTCAAATCCTTCTCTTCTCATTGTTTCAATTAATACAGATAAATGTAATTCACCACGTCCACATACTTCAAAACTATCTGGTGAATCTGTTTCTTTTACACGTAAACTTACATTTCTTTCTAGTTCTTTAAATAATCTATCTCTGATATGTCTTGATGTAATAAATTGACCTTCTTTTCCAGCTAGTGGTCCATTATTTACACTAAATGTCATAGAAACTGTTGGTTCATCTATATCTACAAATGGTATTTTATCTGGATTATTTATATCACAAATTGTATCTCCTATATTAATATCTGCAATTCCTGATAAAGCTACTATATCACCTGCTTTAGCTTCTTCAACTTCTGCTTTTTTTAATCCAACATATGTAAATAATTTTGCAATTTTTCCTTGTCCATTTTTATCTTGTTTACAAATAGCAATTGGCATTCCATTTTTGATAGTACCTCTTTCAATTCTACCTACTGCTATTCTTCCTAAATAATCATCATAATCTATATTTGAAACTAATAATTGAGCTGTACCTTCCATATCACATTTTGGTGGTTCTATTGTATTAATAATTGTATCAAATATACAATGTACATTATCAGTTTCATCTTCCAAATGCATTTTTGCTATACCATTTTTAGCTGATGCATAAATAACTGGAAAATCCAATTGTTCATCACTTGCATTTAATTCAATAAATAATTCTAATACTTGATCAACTACTTTTAATGGATTAGCACCTGGTCTATCTATTTTATTTATTACAACTATTGGTTTTAAATTTGCAGCTAAAGATTTTTTTAGAACTTCTCTTGTTTGAGGCATTGGTCCTTCAAAAGCATCAACTAAAAGTAAAACCCCATCAACAGTTCTTAAAACTCTTTCAACTTCTCCACCAAAATCAGCATGTCCTGGAGTATCTACTATATTTATTTTTATTCCATTATACATAACTGATGTATTTTTAGAAAGAATTGTAATACCTCTTTCTTTTTCCAAATCATTTGAATCCATTACTCTTTCAGCAACTTGTTCATTTTCTCTAAATACATGGCTTTGTCTTAATAATGCATCTACTAATGTAGTTTTTCCATGGTCAACGTGTGCAATTATTGCTATATTCCTTATTTTTTCATTATACATTTTTATATCTTCCCTTCTATTTTTATTTAATATTTTTATTGTAGAGTAGTAGATTTTTAATTGCAAAAACACTAACCTCTAAGCATTACATTAGCCAAGCATTGATATTTTATATCAATAACTTGGCAACTATTTTTATGCTTCTACATTTTCTGAAACATTATTTGAAGCATTATTTGAAGTATTGTCCATATTATTATTTTGTATATCTTCTATTAATTCATTTGAAGTTCCTTCCAATTCTCTAATAGAAAGCTCAACCTTTTTATTTTCTAAATCAATATTAATTATTTTTGCATTAACCTTTTGTCCAACTTTTAAAACTTCTTCTGGTTTTGCAATTCTTTTTTCACTAATCTGAGATATATGTACTAAACCTTCTACACCATTTGATATTTTTACAAATGCACCAAATGGAGTTAAATTAGATACTTTTACAGTTGCTATATCATTTACTTTATATTTTTCAACAAATAGATTCCAAGGATTTTCTCCTTTTTTATCATATTCTAATTTTAATCTCTTATTTTCTTTATCAAATTCTTGTATTTTAACTTTTATTTCTTGTCCAACTTGTACTATATCACTTGGTTTTTTATCTCTATCCCATGTCATTCCAGAAATATGTAATAAACCTTGAATTCCATCAATATCAACAAAAGCACCATATGAACTTAAACTAGTTACTGTACCTTTATACATTTTTCCAACTTCTACATTATTCCAAAATTCTGTTTCTCTTACTTGTTTTGCTTCATCTAATAATACTTTTATTGAACCTATAACTTTTCTAGATGGTTCATCATATTCAATTACTCTAAATGTAACTTCTTTTCCTTTATAATCTTCTGTTTTTTTATCTCTTGGTATTGCTGATAAAGATAATGGAATAAAAATTCTTATTCCTCTATAATCTACTATTAACCCTTTGTCATTTACAGATGTTACTTTTTCAGTAAATGTACAATTATTTTTTACTTTACTTTCAAATTCTTGTTTAGCTATTTTTGAGTTAGCTTTTTTAGATGATAAAAGTACATTTCCTAATCCATCATTTAATTTTACTACATCAGCTGTAATTCTATCTCCAACTTTATATAGTTTAGTAGGATCATCATTTTCACTATAAGAAAATTCATCTCTTGGAATTATTCCATCTGCTTTATATCCTAAATCAACGAATATTTCTCCTTGACTATTTATATTAACTATATTTCCTGTTACAGTTTGTCCTACTCTTATTTCTTTTAATGTTTGATTTAATAATTCTTCAAAACTCATATTTTCCATTTTCTCTCTGTTCCTTTCGGTTTACCTAAAATAGGCTTATTTTTTTCTAAGATTTTTAGTCTCTAATAGTTACAAATTATATATTATTTTTTTACATTTGTCAACATAACAATATTGTCCATAATCTCTTTTGTTGCTTGTTCTTGAGACTCTTTTTCTTTACCTTTTATTTTATATTTTGACATATCAATTGGCTCTCCATAATTTATATATACTTTACTAAATAATTTGAAAGTTCCTGATATACCAACAGGTACTACTGGTTTTCCTGTTTTTATTGCCATAAAAGCTGCTCCATTTTTTGCTTTTTCATTTTTTTCCATACCATTTCTTGTTCCTTCTGGAAATATGGCTAAAACTTCATTATTTTTTAATGCTTTTAAACATCTTTTCATAGCTTCTAAATCTTGTGTATTTCTTTTAATTGGTATTACATCAAATAAACGTTCTAACCATCTTAATGGACCAATTCTTCCTAAATCATGTTTTGCTATAAACCTTACTTTTTCTTTACTAAATACTACAATTGCAACAGCATCTATATAATTTACATGATTTGGACAAATTATAAATCCACCATTTTTACCTGCTTTTTCTTTATTTTCTTCTCCAATTATCTCTACCCTATAAAAGATTTTATACATTCCTCTTAAAACAACTTTTACTATAGCTTTTACTACTCTTTTTCTTGTATTATCTGGTCTTTCTGAATATATTTTAGGTTCTAATTTTTTTACCTGTTTTTCTCTTTTTATTAATTTTTTTATTTTTTTAACAACTTGTTTTTGTGTTAAATTTGTTGTATCAATTACTATTGCATCATCTGCTATTTTTAGTGCACCAATCTCTTTATTTTTATCTATTTCATCTCTTTTTTTCATTTCCTCTAAAACTTGCTCATATGTACATTCTATATTTTTAGATTTATTTTGATTATATCTTCTTTTAGCCCTTTCTTCTACATCTGCATCTAAATATATTTTTAAATCTGCATTTGGAAATACAACTGTTGTAATATCTCTTCCCTCCATTATTACATCCTGAGATTCAGCCATTTTTCTTTGTAATTCAACCATTTTTGTTCTAACTTCTTTTATTGATGAAACCATAGGGACTAAATTATTTACTGGATTATCCCTTATTTCTTTTGATACATCTTCACCATTTAATTTTACTATTTGATTATCATTTTCTTTTATTAATTTTATATCAATATTATCTAAAACTTCTTTTATTTTTTCCATATCAGATAAATCAATATTATTTCTTATTATAGCTAATGTTACACATCTATACATTGCTCCTGTATCTATGCTATTTAATTTCATTTTTTTAGCTAATATAGATGTAATACTACCTTTACCACTTCCAGCAGGTCCATCTATTGCAACAACAAACCCCATTTTAATTCCTCACTTTCTTTTTTATATATTACTGTTTTTAGGAATATTTATTCCTTTTGCCATTACATCTATTTTCGAAACATTCATAGCAGTAAGTCTTTCAATTTCTTTTTTAGCTTTAACTTGAAATTCTTGTAATACATCAATTAATTTTTTGCCATAATTAACTATTACTTCCATATATATTTCAGTTCCTAAATCTCCTTTATCTACTCTAATTCTAACCATTTTATGTATATATGGTTCTTTATTGGCAAGACATTCAATAATTTGTTTAAAAACATTGTCTGAAATTGTAAAATTTCCCATATAACTAAAAGTTGGTCTTATTATAGATTTTTCTGAAATGTATGGAGTTTTACCTTTTCCTTTTGATTTAAATATTTGTAATGGATCTAATAAATATCCTGAAAATTCTTTTTTTATTTCAAAAGTTGGAACTGGAATTACATGTTTTCCTTCTGTTACACGAATTCTTCTGGCATTTTCCATTTCTTCTTCTGTTGCTACTTCATTTATATAAATAATTCTACTTATTTTAGGTAGCCCAAGGTTTGAAGCAATTTTTTCTACCATTCCATCAGAAGTTCCTAATATCAAAATTGCAGATGGATTATATTTAATAAAAGCATTTTGCATTTCTTTTTTTTCGTATTCTTCAATAAATAATGCATGTTTTACTGTTTCAATTTTAGTTGGTGCCTTTTTTGCTGATGTTCCAGCTACAACTGCATTTCCTTTTATTAATAATCCATCATCAATTATAAAATCTATATCATTTTCTCCTGCAACCATTTGTGCCCTATAGCTTTTTCCAGTTCCTGATGGACCTACAAAAGCATAGACTCTAATATTGCTAAAATCCATATAAAATTTTTCCTTTCTCTGTAAATTTCTGATATGGTTATTATATCACTTATAATAGTTGAAAATCAAGATAAGTAATTATATTTTTATATGGAAATTTGGGGACAAAGAATGTTTCAAATTCTTTGTCCCCAAATTTTCACATAAAAGTTCTTTTTTTATATTTTATTTTTTTTGCTAACCATTATTACTACAATAATTCCAATTATCAAAATTGCTACTGCAACTATTACCAATATTATAAATAAAGTGTTTGAGCCTTTATTTTCTTTATTTTCTTTATTTTCTGTTCCATCTATTTCTTCTATACTAATATCATTCTCTTTTGCATAATCATATGCTACACTACCTTTTTTACAACTAATAGTTACATTTTTACAATTTTCAAAAATATCTGTACCAATTTCAGTTACACTTTCGGGTATTACTACATTTTTTAAATTGTCACAGCTTTGAAAAGCATATTCATCTATTCTTGTTACACTATCTGGTATTTCTATACTTGTTAGACCACTACATAAATGAAAAGTAAAAGAACTTATTCTTGTTACACTCTTTGGTATTTTTATACTTGTTAGACCACTACAGTTATGAAATGCACCTGTATCTATGTATTCCACACTATCTGGTATTTCTATACTTGTTAAACCACTACATCCACTAAATGCATATTGACCTATGCCTTCCACATTATCTGGTATTTCTATACTTGTTAAACTACTACAGTCACCAAATGTAGATGAACCTATGTAATCCACATTATCTGGTATTTCTATACTTGTTAAACCACTACAACCACTAAAAGCATGGCCTCCTATGCTTGTTACTTCATCTGGTATTTCTATGCTTGTTAAACCACTACAGTCACAAAATGTTCCCTCTCTTATCTCTGTTATACTATCAGGTATTTCTATACTTTTTAAACTTCCACACCACCTAAATGCATATTGTCCTAATTTTGTTACACTATCTGGTATTTCTATACTTTTTAAATTTTTACAGTAACCAAATGCATAGTTTCCTATTGTTGTTACACTATCTGGTATTTTTACACTTGTTAAATTACTACACTCATCAAATGCATAGTCTCCTATTTTTGTTACACCATCTGGTATTTTTACACTTGTTAAATTACTACACTCATCAAATGCATAGTCTCCTATACTTATTATTCCTTCTTCTATTACAACATTTTTAATTTTACCTCTATTTTCTTCACTTAATTCTTTCTTCCATTTACTAGTTAATTCTCCTTTTCCAGAAAATGTCGCTTTTCCTGCATCATAATCAATCTCCCATTTTACGCCATTACTTTCTCCTGTAACTACCTCTGCTCTTGTTTGATTTGTCCCTAACACTATTTGTATTGCAAATAAAACCATTACACTTATTAATATTGTTACTATTTTCTTTTTCATTTTTTTCCTCCTTCTCATTTGTTATATTTTAATAATTTTTTATCTACATATTTTTTATAAAAATGTAGATTCCCCCAATAACTTTATTATCTAACATCTTCCCCCTTTCACTCATCTTAATTTTATTATAACATTATTATTTTTATATTCAAGTAAATCTTTATATTTAGCATAAATTAGTTAAAATCAAATATATTATTTAAGAAGCTTATGTTTTCTTATATAAACTTAATAGTAATATCTTATAATGAAAGGTGTGATTTTTTAATGAAAAATTATAAATTAGCTATTGTTGGTGCTACAGGTGTTGTTGGGCAAAAAATGATTGAAGTTTTACATGAGAAAAATTTACCTATTAGTGAATATGTATTTTTTGCTTCTAGCAGGTCTGCTGGAAAAAGTTTAAGATTTGGTGATGATGTTTATGTTGTTAATGAACTAACAGAAGATTCATTAACACATAATTTTGATTTTGCTTTATTTTCTGCTGGAAGTGATACTTCATTAAAATTTTCTCCAATTGCAGTACAAAATGGATGTATAGTTATTGATAATAGTAGTGCTTTTAGAATGGATGATAATGTACCTTTAGTTGTTCCTGAGGTAAATCCTGATGATATAAACTGGAATAAAGGAATTATTGCTAATCCAAATTGTTCTACAATTCAAGCTGTTTGTGCTCTTAAGCCTTTAGATGATAGTTTTGGAATTAAAAGAATTGTGTATTCTACATATCAAGCAGTTTCTGGTGCTGGTTCTAAAGGAATTCATGATTTGGAAAATGGTATTAAAGATTATTGTTTTAATTTAGATGATGATTTTGATTTTTCAAAAGAGAATCAGTCTTGTTTTTTTGAAAAAGATAATAATCCTAATAATTGCAATTTAGAACTTGATGAAAAAACTAATTATAAATTAGAAAAGTTTCCATACCCTATTTTTAATAACTGTTTACCACATATTGATACATTTTTGGAAAATGGTTATACAAAAGAAGAAGAAAAAATGATTAATGAAACAAGAAAAATTTTAGGTAAGCCAGATATAGCAATAACTGCTACAACTGTAAGAGTTCCTGTTTTTAATTCTCATTGTGAAAGTATTAATATTGAATTTGAAAAAAGTTTTAATTTAGAAGAAGTTTTTAGAGTTTTGAAAAATGCTCCTGGTATAATTGTTCAAGATGAGCCTAATAATGATTTATATGCTATTCCTACAAATGTTTCTGGTAAAGATGAGGTTTTTGTTAGTAGAATTAGGCGTGATTTTAGTATTAAAAATGGTTTAAATATTTGGGTTGTTGCTGATAATATTAGAAAAGGTGCAGCTAGTAATGCTGTACAAATTTTAGAAAAACTTATTAAGTAAAAATCTATTTTTAAAATTGTAGAAAGTTAAAATTTGAGAAACATGTATTAAATTTCCGTATTTCCAAATTTTGACTTACTACAATTTTTAATTATTATGTATATAAACCATATTTTTGTAATCAAATCATAGCAATTACACAATAAATTATCACTTTTATTAAATAATTGGCTAATATTGTTAAATTATAAAATTTAATTCCAACAGAATTTAACTTATCTAAATTTTCTACAATTACATTAATATTTTCTTTACTTATTTTATCTGTATTTCCTAACATATACTCTTTAGCTAAAAATCTAGCTCTTGTCATAGCATCTGTTTCTATATATGAACGTATAAAAAATAGTAACATTGACATCATAACCAATATAATAGCATGAATATTTGGCATAGATATTTTATTAAATAAAGTTAAAATTGTTATTATAAAATAATATAATAAATAAATATTTGAAAAAATAAAATTAGACCATAATAGATATTTATCTTGTATAGAATGAATACATTCATGTGCTATTGTTTGAACACGTGTAAAAGTATCTTTTATATTAGCAATTAAAATGGTATTTGAAGCAACTATATATAGGCTTGCTTGTTTGTTTCCATTATCTTCTTTAATATTTACATTTTCATTTTTTAATATTGAAAGAATTTCCTTACATATTTTCTTGTTTTC
The DNA here is from genome assembly GCA_947581895.1 of uncultured Clostridia bacterium. Lineage (GTDB taxonomy): Bacteria > Bacillota > Clostridia > TANB77 > CAG-508 > CAG-492. The sequence goes on from CANPWE010000014.1 coordinate 24,945, forward strand.
TGGTAAACAATTTGTAATTTCATTTAATTTTTTATCATATCCGGTTTGCTTAATTAATTTCATATTTTTTCTGTTTAATTTAAGTATAATTACTAATGTTATTAATATAATAATAGACATTATTAATATTGTTATTAACTCCATATTATCCCTCCATTTATTATTGCATAACCGGTATTTGCAATTATTTATTATTATTTTTTAGTATTATAATTTCATTTTGTAGTAACTAAAATATATATAACAATTCCAATTTCCATAATAAGCATAATTGGAAAACCTAAAAAGAACTTAGGTTTTTTAGTCTTATGCCTAAATGTGTACATTCCAGCAATTCCACCTATTCCTCCTCCTAGTAAAACTAGTGACATTAGTGTTGCCTCAGGAATTCTCCATGCACCTCTTTTTGCTTTCCATTTATCAATTCCCATTGCTAAAAAAGCACTAATATTTATTACTAACAAATATATTATTATATTTTTTAATCCTAATGCTTCAACTAATGGCATTTTTATCCTCCTTATTATTTTTCACTTGATTTTACTGTTAATTTTTGTAGTAACTGCAAAATATATTAGTTTTACATTTTATCTGGCATTTGTATTCCTAACAAATTAGCACCTGTTTTTAATATCTTACCAGTTGCATATGTTAAAAATACACGAGCATTTTTCATATTTTCATCATCCACTATAACTTTATTAGAATTATAAAATACACTATATGCTTTAGCAACATCAAGTAGATATCTTGATAAAATTGAAGGTTCATTTTTATCAGTTACTTGAATTAATATATTTCTAAAATTATATATTAATTTCAAAATATTTTGTGAATCATTATCTAGTAGAAATTCTACAAATACATTTTTTAAATTTACACCTGTTTTTTCAATTATACTTTTTGTACGTACATATGTATATTGAATATATGGTCCAGTTTCTCCTTGAAAGTTTAATAAAGCATTCCAGTCAAATATCTCATCTTTAATTCTATTATTAGATAAGTCATTGAAAATAACTGCTCCTATTCCTACTTTTCTAGCAACTTCTTCTTTATTTTCTAATTCAGGATTTTTTTCTTCTATTATTTTTTGTGCTCTTTGAATAGATTCATTTAATAAATCTTCTAATTTAACTACAGTTCCCTCTCTTGTTGACATTTTTCCTGTTGGAAGTAAAATCATACCAAAAGGAACATGTTCTAATCCATTTATATATTTTTCATCTAATCCTAATAATTTAGCTGTTTCAAATACTTGTTTAAAATGTAAAACTTGTTCATAAGATGTTATATATAATGATTTATCATAATCATAAGTTTTTGCTCTATATAAAATTGCTGCTAAATCACGAACTGCATATGTTGATGAACCATTTGTTTTTTCTATCATACAAGGTGGCATATTTTTATCTTCTAATTCTATTATTTTAGCACCTTCTGATTCTTTTAATTTTCCAGATTTATTCAATAATTCTATTACCTCTGGAACTTTTGGTGCAATATAAGCTTCACCATCCCAAGAATCAAATCTTCCACCTATTATATTATAAATTTTATGAAATTCATTTAAACTTAATTCTCTAAATTTCTTCCATAATTCAACACAATAAGAATCTCCATCTTCTAATTTTTTGAAATTATCTCTACATGCCTCTAAAACATTTTCATCTTCTTTACATAAATTATTTATTCTAACATAAATATCCATCATCTGGTTTATAGGGTCTTTTTCTATATCATACTCACTTCCCCATAACTTATATCCTTCTATCATTTTGCCAAATTGAGTTCCATAATCACCTAAATAATTTAAACCTTTTACATTATAACCTAAGTATTCATATATATTATATAAAGCTTGACCAATTACAGTAGAGCGTAAATGTCCTATATGAAAAGGTTTAGCAATATTTGGATGAGAATAATCTATTACAATATTTTTTCCATTACCTATATCAGATTTCCCAATTTCATCATTTTCAGAAAATTCATTAACAATTTCTTGTGCTAATCTAGCCTTATTTATAAAAAAATTCAAATATCCAGAAACAACTTCAACTTTTTCTACTATTTCATTATCTAATTCAATTTTTTCCATAATTTCATTTGCAATAATCATTGGAGATTTTTTTAATTCTTTAGCTAATTTAAAACATGGAAATGCATAATCTCCATTTTCTGAATCTTTTGGGACCTCTATAAATGAATATAAATCACAACTATCTAATTCTACTGTATTTGCAATTGATTTTGCAATTTCCTTTTTAAAATCTAACATAATTCTAATCATTCCCTTCTTTTTATCACATTATTTTATAAATAATAACAACATATAATTTAATTTGTCAACATTTTTTAATCACATAATATTATAAAAACTTTTCACCCAAAAAGGCTAATTTGATTACTTTGACTCATTCCTTCTAAAATTCCTGCACTTTTCATAGTTTCAACAGCAACTTTTCCAATTTTAGCTCTAATTTTCATATCATCAATAGACATAAAATTTCCTTCTTGTCTTGCTTTATATATATTTTCAGCATCAATAGGTCCAAGCCCTGGAATACTATCTAATGGTGGTCTAATTCCATCTTCTTCAACTAAAAATTTTGAATTATGTGATTTATATAAATCTATTGGTAAGAAATTTATTCCTCTTTCATACATTTCTAGTACTAACTCTAAAACTGGATACATTTCTTGGTCTTTATTTGAAGCACTATTTCCTGCTAATTCAATTTCTTTCATTTTATTTTTTACTCTATCTTTACCATGACACATTATTTCACTATCAAATTGTTTAGCTCTAATTGAAAAATATGCACTATAATATGCTTTTGGAATATGTACCTTGAACCATGCTATTCTAAATGCCATTGTTACATATGCTGCAGCATGAGCCTTTGGAAACATATATTTAATTTTTTCACATGATTTTATATACCAATCTGGTACATCATGTTCTTTCATTAAAGCTTTATATTCAGCCCATTTTTCAGGGTCTTTTAGAGCTTTACCTTTACGAACAGTTTCCATTATTTTAAAAGCTGGATTAGGTGGTAATCCTTTTTTTATCAAATATATCATTATATCATCTCTACAACAAATAGCTTCATTTAATGTAACTGTTCCTTCTTGTATTAAAGTTTGTGCATTGTTCAACCATACATCTGTACCATGTGATAATCCTGAAATACGAATTAATTCATCAAATGTTGTTGGTTTTGTATCTACAAGCATTCCTCTTACAAATTTTGTACCAAATTCAGGAACTCCAAAACTTCCAACAGGAGATTTTATTTGTTCTGGTGTAATTCCTAGTGCTCTAGTTGATGAAAATATTGACATAGTATCTTGGTCATCTAAAGGAATTTTTTTAGGATCTATTCCTGTAATATCTTGAAGCATTCTTATAATTGTAGGATCATCATGACCTAATATATCTAGTTTTAGTAGATTTTGATCTATAGAGTGATAATCAAAATGTGTTGTTATAATATCTGAATTAGGATCATCTGCAGGATGTTGTATTGGTGTAAACTCATATATTTCTCTCCCTTTAGGTACAACTATAATTCCTCCTGGATGTTGTCCTGTTGTTCTTTTTATTCCTGTACATCCTTCAGAAAGTCTTACAATCTCAGCTTTATTTACAGGAATTCCTCTTTCTTCATAATATTTTTGAACATAACCATATGCTGTTTTATCTGCTACTGTACCTACTGTACCAGCTTTAAAAGTAGTTCCTTTTCCAAAAATTACTTCAGTATATTTATGGGCTTTTGCCTGATATTCTCCTGAAAAGTTCAAATCAATATCTGGTTCTTTATCTCCATTAAATCCAAGAAATGTTTCAAAAGGAATATCCATTCCATCTTTATCATATTTCTCACCACATACAGGGCAATTTTTATCTGGTAAATCAAATCCATTTTTATATCCGTAATCTGTAAAATCTGAATGTTTGCATTTAGGACATCTGTAATGTGGTGGTAGAGAATTAACTTCTGTAATTCCTGTCATATTTGCAACAAATGATGAACCTACTGAACCTCTGGAACCTACCAAATACCCATCTTCATTTGATTTCCAAACCAATTTTTGTGCTATTATGTACATTACTGAAAATCCATTTTTTATTATTGAATCTAATTCTTTATCTAATCTTTCTTGAACTATCTGTGGTAATGGATTTCCATATAATTCATATGCTTTTGTATATGCTATATCTTTAATTGTTTGTTCACAATTATCTATATATGGAGGACATTTTTCTGGTGATATTGGGCTAATTCTTTCACACATATCAGCTATTTTATTTGTATTTTCTACTACAACTTCATATGCTTTTTTCTCTCCTAAATATTGAAATTCCTTTAACATTTCTTCTGTTGTTCTTAAATATAATGGTGCTTGTTCATCTGCATCTTCAAAACCTTGACCTGCAATTAAAATTCTTCTATATATTTCATCTTGTGGATCCATAAAATGTACATCACATGTTGCAACTACTAATTTTCCTAGTTTTTCCCCTAAATTTACAATTTTTCTATTTATATCTTCTAATGCATGAATATCTGGTACTGTTCCATTTCTAACTAAAAACATATTATTTCCTGTAGGTTGTATTTCTAAATAATCATAATCACTTGCAATTCTTTCTATTTCTTCTTCAGATTTTCCACCTACTATTGCTCTATACAATTCTCCTGCTTCACATGCACTACCTATTATTAATCCTTCTGAATATTTTTTATAAATTGATTTTAATATACGAGGTTTTCTATAAAAATAATGTAAATGTGAAATTGATACTAATTTATACAAGTTCTTAAGCCCAACATAATCTTTTGCAAGAATTATAGCATGATATGTTGGCAATTTTTTATACATTTCTTTAGAATCCTCATTATCTGTTACAATATCTATATCATCAATTGTTTTTGCACCTTTTTCCTTTAGCATATTTAACATTATATTAAATACTTTAACAGTAGTATCAACATCATCTAAAGCTCTGTGTGCTACTTCTACTTTAATTCCAAGCTTTTCTGCGATTATACCTAATTTATATTTTTTAAATTCTGGAAATAATGCTTTTGATAATCTTAATGTGTCTAAATATGTATTATCTAAATCATATCCTAATAATTTACCATGATATTTTAAAAATGGTATATCAAAATCTGCATTATGAGCAACTAAAACAGAATCTCCAATAAATTCTAAAATTTTTGGAAAAACTTGTTCTATAGTTTCAGCATCTTTTACCATTTCATCTGTTATATGTGTAACTTCAACTACCTCTGGAGGTATTGATTTTTCTGGATTTACAAAACATCCAAAACTATCTATTACCTTTCCATTTTTTATCTTCATAATTCCAACTTCAGTTATTTTATCTGTTCTAAAAGCAAGACCTGTAGTTTCTAAATCCAATACACAATATGTAGTATCTATCTCTTGTCCTCTTGAATGTCCAACTATTGGTGTTTTATCAGGAACCAAATATGCCTCAACACCATATATTACTTTCATATCTGGATTATTATAACCTAATAACTTATGTGCTTCTGGAAAAGCTTGTACTACACCATGGTCTGTTATAGCTATAGATTTCATTCCCCACTTCATAGCTCTTTTTATTAAATCTTTTGCTGATGTCATTGCATCCATTTGACTCATTTGAGTATGCATATGTAACTCTACTCTTTTTACAGGACTTTCATCTTTTCTTACAACTTTTTTTAGTCCTTCAGTTTCTATAACTATATTAGCTATTGCTCCTAGCTCTTTTGCAAATGGGTCAAATTGAACATTTGCTGATATTTTCACCCCTTTTGCATTTTTCAATCTTTTTATAATATCTTTACTTTTATCACCTTCAGCAAAAATCTTACATGTTATTGTACTACTTCCATCATATACATCAAATGGAATTAATACTTTACCTGTTTTTAATTCTCTTGTATCACCCATATGAACTATTTCACCATCAATACATGCTTTACCTGTATCTACTGATAAATCTGTTATCTTTAACAATGGATCTTTTATATTAGCACTTCTACCATAAATTAATGGAGATATTTGGTCATCTTCAGTTTTATTATCTTTTGCTATATTTGAACTATCTTTTATATCTTTATTTTCTATATAATTTGAATTTTCTCTACTTATTTTTTCATCTTTCATAGAATCATTTATCACTTTACCTACTGAATTACTTGTACTCTCACTTGATACTCTATTTTCTAAATTTGCTGAATTAATATTTTCATTTTGTGAGTTTGTATTTTGATTAGATTTTCTTCTAGCTAATAATTCTTGTTCTCTTGCTTCAACTCTTTTTCTTTCTTCTGCCATTGCTTCTTTTCGTTGCTTGATAGCTTCTGTATTTGCTTTTTTTATAGCTTCTCCTTCTAGTCTTCTTATATTTTCTTCATATTCATTTATCTTTTCTTTAGACATATTATCAAAATATTTTATTTTATATCTTTTTCCATAGATGTTATAAATAATTTCTGAAAATGCATTATCCATACCTCTTGCATACAATATATCAGAACCTTTTAATTGCAGATTAATATTAATAATTTTTTTATCTTCAATTGTAATTGTAGAATTTTTTAAAATGGCTTTTAATGATGGATATTTATATGCCATATAACTTATTATATCCTGCCATTTTGAAGCTATATCTATATTTTGCTCATCTGGGTATTCTATTTTTACAATCACCATTTCAAATTTAAATCTTTCAATTAAATATAACTCAAAATTATGAACATCTTTTATATCAATTAATAAATTTGACTTAACTAAAATTTCAAATTTATTTGTTTTTTTATATAAATTAACCTTCATAATTATTGCTTTTCTGAAATTTCCTCCATTTTGAAAATCTGCAAATATCTCTTCAATTAGTTTTTCTATAACATTACTCATATATATATATTCTTCTTTCTTTGTTTTACTTTGATTTTATGTTTAAATTTATTTATACTATATTTTAACATATTTTGTTAATTGACACTATATGTTTAACCAAATTTTTTAATTCTTATGCTACTGTTTAATGCTTTTTTACAACAGTCCGCCGGAAAGTGGTAGTAAGAGTGGAGATGTGGATATATATTGTTTTAAAAATGTTTCCCAACAGCGCA
>CANPWE010000015.1 GCA_947581895.1 uncultured Clostridia bacterium
CTCCCTCACTGCCACACAGCAATCCGACCCTCACGCTCAGGAATTATTACTCTCTGTGCGCTGTTGGGAAACATTTTCAAAATAATATATGTCAACAGCCATACTTATCTTGGATTTTTTGACGGCTACCTGCAAACCACCCAAACACTAACACTTTAAACCCATTTCCCATATAATAAAATATACCCCAACCTTTAAAACCGGAGGTGAAAAAAAATAAACAACAAAATCTACGTAACTGTAAACCCAAACCACTCAGCCACATTAAAATTCCCCGACTACAACATAGAAACAACAGCACAAATAGGTAAAAACGGCACAACAACTAACAAACACGAAGGAGACAAAAAAACCCCTTTAGGTGAATTCAACCTAGGATTCATTCTAGGATTCCACCCCAAATCTAAACTAAACGGAAAACCACATCTACCATACTCCCAAATACACAAAAATATGTACTACATAGATGACCCAAACTCAAAATACTACAACAAATTAGTAAATATAACTAAAGTAAAAAAAGACTGGACTTCTGCAGAACACCTAATTGACTTCCCAACCCAATACGAATACCTAATAGAAATTAAATCAAACCCAAACAATATTCCAAACAAAGGAAGTGCCATTTTTCTACACTGCACCAAAAACCCTTCCACACAAGGCTGTATATCTATACACACTACTTTTATGAAAAAAATAATTATGCTTGTAAATAAAAACACAAAAATTATAATTTCAGAAAATTAAAAAAATCTCATAATTCTCAAATTAAACAAATATACTGTAAAAAACATCAAAGGAGAATTATGTACAGATATGAAATTGATTAAAACATTTTTAATTAATGGGATAATTTTAACAATAACTTCACTTATACTAAGATGTATTGCTATGTTTTTTAACTCTTACATTTCACAAAAAATAGGAGCAGAAGCTGTTGGTTTATATGGACTTGTAATGTCTGTATATGGTTTTGCTATAACAATTGCTTTATCTGGAATTAATTTAGCAACTACCAAAATTGTTGCAGAAGAAATTGCTATAGGAAATTTAGGTAATATTACAAAAGTAGTACGAAAATGTCTAATTTTCAGTTTATTATTCAGTTGTATTGGAAGTTTTTTATTAATAATATTTGCACCATTTATTTGTAAAACTTGGCTACATGGAAAAATATCAAGTGTTCCATTTTATATAATATCAATTTCACTACCTTTTATATCAATGTCATCTTGTTTAAGTGGCTATTTTTCTGCAGTTAGAAATACAATAAAACCAGCATCTGACCAAATTTTTGAACAATTACTAAAAGTTATACTAATTTCATTATTTTTAAATTATTTTATGCCATGTGGACTAGAATACATATGTATTTCACTAATACTTGGAAACATCATTTCAGAAATAATATCATTTCTTTATATCTATATATTATATAAATTTGATGAGAAAAAATTTACCCAATATAGATGTAGCAAACTATATTTTGAAAAAAAGATTTTAAAAATAACAATTCCTGTTGGACTAACATCTTTTGTACGTTCAGGTTTATCAACTATAAAACAAGTTCTAATACCTTTAAGTTTTGAAAAAAACGGAAGTACCTGTGAACAAGCATTAAGCAGTTATGGACTAATTTCAGGTATGGCTATGCCATTAATATTATTTCCTAATACAATAGTTATAACTTTTAGTAATTTACTAATTCCTGAATTCACAGAATTTAATGCTAGGTCAGAATATTCAAGAATAAATAGAATAACAAAAAGGATTTTTAAATACACTATATTTTTTTCTATTATTTCATCTATACTACTTTTTATATTTGCAAATAAACTTAGTAACCTTATGTACAAATCAACAGATGTTGTAATTTATATAAAACTTCTATGCCCTCTTATTCCAATAATGTACATAGATAATGTAGTAGATGCTATTCTAAAAAGTTTAGATAAACAAGTAACTGTCTTAAAAATAAACATTTTAGACCTTTTAACAAGTATTATTATAATATTTTTTATAATTCCAATATTTGGAATTACAGGATATATTTTTTCAATATATTTTAGTGAATTTCTTAATTTTATATTAAGTTTCCGTTCTTTGAAAAAAGAACTTAAAAATCATTGTTGACTAGCTTGACTTTTAAAAATACATACTATAAAATATTTTTAATATAAAATTATACTAATCAGGTGGTGAAGTATTACGTCAGACAATAGAAAAAATTATATTAAAAAAACAAATGATAAAGTTAGGAAAAATGCTTTATCTAAATATAATAAACCAAAGAGAATTCTGGGATTAACAATAACATTAGTATTATGTTTTTGTATTTTAATTGGAAGACTTGGATTTATACAATTTGTTCAAGGTACTACACTAAAAGAAGCTGCAACAAAACAGCAAACAACAAGTAGAATTATAAGTCCTAGTAGAGGATCTATATATGACTCCACAGGAAAACCCCTAGCAATTAGTGCAAGTGTAGATACAGTAACTATAAATCCTCAAAAATTTGTAATTGAAGATGAACCAGAAAAAACAGCTGAGCTACAGGAAAAAGTTTCTAAAGCATTTTCAGAAATATTTGGATTAGATTATAATGAGGTTTATAGTAAAGTTACAAGTACTAATTCTGTTCAAACAATAGTAAAAAAAGTAGAAGAAGATAAAATAAATCAATTAAAATCATGGATGAAAGATAATGAAATATCAATTGGAATTAATATAGACTCAGATACTAAAAGATACTACTATTATAATAATTTAGCTTCAAATTTAATTGGTTTTTGTGGAGATGATAATCAAGGTTTAGCTGGAATAGAATATTATTGGAACTCTGTTTTGACAGGAACTCCTGGTAAAATAACTACTTCTCAAGATGCTGCACAAGATATAATTTCTAATGAGGATGAAAATTATATCCCTGCACAAAATGGAAGTAATATTACTTTAACAATAGATTACAATATACAAACAATTGCAGAAAAATACTTAAAACAAGCTGTTGTGGATAATGAGTGTAATCGTGGTGGAAATATTATTATAATGGATCCTAGTACAGGTGATATATTAGCAATGGCATCATATCCTGATTATGATTTAAATACACCATTTACACCTAATGAAACCTTAGCACCAACTTGGGATACTTTATCAAACTCTAGTAAAAACTCTGCTTTACAAAATATGTGGAGAAATCCTGCAGTTTCAAATGCATATGAACCTGGTTCTGTTTTTAAGGTTATAGTATCTGCAATAGCATTAGAAGAAAATATTGTTGAAACAGATACACCTGGTATTTTCTCTTGTGTTGGATATCAAGATATATATGGAACTCAAATTAATTGTGCAAAAAAAGCACCAGGACATGGTTTTCAATCATTAAGAGAAGCTTTAGAGCATTCTTGTAATCCTGCATTTATGCAACTTGGAGCAAAAATAGGAAAAGATCTTTTATATAAGTATTTTGATGCATTTGGTTTATTTGAAAAAACAGGAATTGCTACTGCAGGTGAAGCCATAGGCAGTTTCCACAAATTAGAGGATGTTGGTCCTGTTGAACTTGCTACAATTTCATTTGGACAAAGATTTACAATTACACCATTACAAATGATTACATCAGTTTGTGCTATAGCAAATGATGGAATATTAATGCAACCTAGAATTGTAAAATCAATACAAAATACAGATACTGGAACAGTTACAACCATTGAACCTAAAGAAGTTAGACAAGTTGTATCAAGCCAAACAGCTGAACAAGTTAGAAGTATGATGGAATCTGTTGTTGTTGAAGGTGGAGGAAAATATGGACAAGTTGCTGGATATAATATTGGAGGAAAAACTGGTACATCTGAACCATCACCTGGAAAAGAAGAAGAAGGTTATGTTGCTTCATTCTTAGCAATTGCACCTGTTGAAAACACTAAAGTTGCAGTTTTACTAACATTATATGATCCAGCTGAAAGTAATAATTATGGTGGTCAAATTGCAGCACCTGTTGTTGCACAAGTTTTATCTGAAGTATTACCTTATTTAGAAATTCCTTCAAATGGTTCTGCTATAACAACCACTCCAACTGATTCTTACAATAGTTTACAAACAACACCTTTACCTGATGTTCAAAATAAAACTACTGGTGAAGCTAAAAAAATATTAGAAAATGCCGGATTTAAATATGACACTTCAAATTCTGATGATTCTATTGTTACAGAACAAGTGCCAAAACCAGGTACACTTTTATTAAAAGGTGCTCTTGTAAAATTATATTCAAGTGAAAATTCAGATAGAGTGTCGGTTCAAGTTCCAAATGTTAAAGAACTCACATCTGTAAAAGCTAAAAATAGATTATTAACAAATAATTTAAATGTAAAAATAATTGGTTCTGGTAAAGTAGTAAGTCAAGACCCTATTGCTGGAACTGAAGTAGAAGAAGGTTCAGTTGTTACAATCACATTACAAGAAGAACTAGATTTTGGTTCACACTAAACAAAAAATATGAGACTGTAAATAAATACAGTCCCATATTTTTATTTTTTATATTAACTAAAAAATTAACTATATAAAAAATTAACTTTATCTTATTTATTTATATTATCAGTAATATTACCTTCAATATTTTCTGCTTCACTTACGACTTCTTCTACTACACTATCTGTGCTTACAGTATTTTCTACATCATTAATATCTGTGTTAACTACTATACTAGGATTTTCAGTAGTTATACTACTTTGCCCAAAAGCAAATGCCTTTCTTTCAGACTTTGTACGCATTTCGAATTTCTTATAAAATTCTGCTTTAACATTATTTAAAGTCTCTTGCATTGCTGCAAACATTTCTTCAACATCATTTTTTGTAAAATCGTAAGTATTACTTCTTGCCATAGGTTCCAAAATTTGAATGTTATGCATTACATTATTTACTCTTTTACTAGCATTTTCCATAAATTTTTGTCTTTTTTGTTCATTAATCTCCATTCTAATTTCTCCTTTATTGTAAATTATTACTGTTATACATTATTATTCCACACAGTATAATCAATTTATATCACTTTTACACAAAATAAACAATATCTTCAACAAAATAATTTAAAACTTTTGCTATTTCAAAGTCCATTTTACCTTTTGATAAGTCCAAGCCAGTAAGCGTACGGAATGTTAATATATTTATCCCTTTTACATAACTATTGAATTTGACGGCTTACTGCAAAACCATAATAACTAAAATTTATTCACCCTCAACAATTCTTACAATCTGTCTTTCAAGCTCTTTTATTCTCTCATTCAATTTCTCAATTTCAGAATCATTTGTCTCATCAGTTTGCAAATCTTCTTTAACAATTAATTCCATATCTTCTAATTCTTCTTTCAAAGTCTGCATTCTATCCAACACTTGAAGACGTAAATATTTCTTATCATGATTTTTCTCAATTACATCAATCATTTTAATAGTCTCATCAAGATTATATTTTTCTCCATAACTAGGAATAGTCACTGGAATCTCAGTTGTTTCTACAATCTTATTTTTCAAAACTTTTTGTCCCTCTGGTTCCCCATGTACTAAAAATATATGTTGAGGTTTCTTAATAAATGAATACACAAAATTCAATAATCCTTCTTGATCTGCATGTCCAGAATATCCCTCTATATATTCAATTCTTGCATTTACAGCGATTTCCTCACCAAAAATTTTAACCACTTTAGCACCATCTACTATCTTCCTACCCAATGTTCCAGGTGCTTGATAACCAACAAATAATATAGTATTTTTAGGATTCCAAAGATTATGTTTTAAATGATGTTTTATTCTACCAACCTCACACATTCCACTTGCAGAAATAATTATAGCAGATTCATCATTTTCATTTAATTCTTTTGATTCCTCTGGAGTTCTAGTAAATTTTAAATCTGGAAACTCTAATGGATTATCACCACTTCTAATTAATTCCTGAGTTTCTTCATCAAATAATTCCATATTTTCCTGAAATACCTCTGTTGCAGAAATAGCAAGTGGACTATCTACATAAACAGGAGTACGCATTAATATTTCATATTTTCTTAAGAAATCTTTATCATTTTTTTGTTCTTTTAATTTATTTAATTCATATAAAATTTCTTGTGTTCTACCAACAGCAAATGAAGGAATAACTACTGTACCACCATTTCTAACTGTTTCAGAAACTATATCTATAAATAATTCAGCTTTATTTTCATTTTTCATATGATGTCTATCACCATATGTTGATTCCATAACAAGAAAATCAGCATCTTCTATCATTGTAGGTTCTGATAATAAAGGAATATCATTATTTCCTAAATCACCTGTAAATACTATTTTTTTATTAACCCCATCTTCTTTAATCCAAACCTCTATTATAGCTGAACCTAACATATGACCAGCATCATTAAATCTTACATGTATATTATCATCAATTTCTATTAATTGATCATAATTTACAGGTTCAAATAACTCTAAAGACAATAATGCTGTTTGAACATCATAAATTGGTTCTTTAATTTTTTCACCTTTTCTTAATCTTTTCCTATTTTTCCATTCTGTTTCCATTTCTTGTATATGTCCACTATCTGGAAGCATTATTGCACATAAATCACAAGTTGCTTTTGTAGCATACACTCTTTTTCTAAAACCATCTTTATATAATTTTGGAATTCTTCCTGAATGGTCTATATGTGCATGTGTTAATAACATAAAATCTATTTCATTTATATCAAATTGAAAATCTTCTTCATTTTCCCATTCATCTGCAGCCTGCCCTTGAAACAAACCACAATCTACTATAAATTTTTTTCCAGCACCTTCTACTAAAAAATTTGAACCAGTTACTGTTTTAGTTGCACCTAAAAAAGTAATATTCATATGTCATCCTCCTATTTTAAATATTTTAATTTTTCTTTCTTTTTTATTAATATTTTTTTCATCATATGGTATTTCAAAAGTATCTTTATAATCTAACATTTTTGCATCATAATATTCTACTTCTATTTCATTATTATTAAAATTAATTTTTACAGCCAGATTATCTAATTTTATTATTTTAGTTTTAAATATATACTTAAGGACATCATAATTTAATTTTTTGGTTCTAAAACCAATGTCTATAACTTTATTTTCTACCATTTTATATATTAATGTTTTTACAACATCTTCATATTCTGTTTTTATTTTTTCTTGTGACATAACATTTTTATTTTTATTATATGGAATATTTGAATAATATCTAAATTCATTTGCTAATCCATATAAATTTCTTTTATTTTCTTCTTTTATTATTTTCATTTTTTCACATTTTAAAAATGCTTTTTGTAATTTTACTAATTTATTTTGTACATTTACCTTATCATTTTTTTCTTTTATAGAACTGTATAAATTTAATAATCTCTTATATTCCTCAAAATTTTTTAAATACTCTTTTGGACTTATTAATTTATTATTATCATCAATTTTCTTTAACAATTTTTGTCTTTTTTTCTCTATAAGATCAATAAACTCAATTACAGTATGACACTTGATCTTACCTGCTTTCAAATTTTTCTCAAATACCTTTTGAGTTAAATTTACATCATTTAATACAAGGTCTAATTTTTGAATTTTTTGAATTATACTAGCATTACTTTTTGATTTATTATTTATATATTCTTCTCTATTTTTTAATAAATTCATTTTTTTTATAATTGTATTTTTACATTTTAAACATTTATCATGATTTTCATTTGAAAAATTATTATAAATATCAATACAAGTTTCAAACAAACATTCTAAAAATTCATATCCAGAATCACAAAATTTTTCACTACTAATTTTATTTTTTAGAATTTCCATTATATTAGGCTTATTCATATTTTTAGAAATAAAATCATAACCAAATAAGATTAACATATTTTGATATATTAAATTATATATTATATTTTCTGAATTACTGATTTCACAATTCCAAGACCACCCATTAAAATCTCTAATAGGTTCTGTACAATTTATAGTATATCCTTTTGATAATACATGATTAATACATATATTAGGAAAATCTTTTAAATTAATTTTTTCATTAGTTTCATCTTCTTCATTTAATTCATATATAGCATATAATAAAACATTCTCACTTGGAAATGATTCTATCTTTCCATTTTCCTTATCAATTATACATTTATTATTTTTTGTACATTCTTGAGGTGTTAAAATTGAAATTTCATTACATTTTGACTTTATTATCTCTATATATCCTTCTATAAATTTGTTTTTTGATTCACATTCTTTTTTTACTAACATATAATCTTTGTAAAAATTATCTAATTTATAAAAAATATTAAGAATAAGACTCTTAGCCTCTTCATCAAAATTTTTTCCCTCTAAAATCAATTCTAACTCATTTCTATAATCCTTAATATTAAATTTTGCTAAAATTCTTTCTTTCTCACTCAATATAAAACGCCCCTTTAAACCTATAGTTCAATATTTCCTCAATTTAATAACTTATGTTGAATAACAAAAAGAATACCAAATTTTACTCATTTGTGTCTGATGTTGACATCTTTAATTCATTTAATCTTTCTAAAGTCATTAAAACCTGTCTTGGTTTACTACCTTGATATCCAGAAATCACTCCTCTTTCTTCTAATTGATCAATAATTCTACCAGCTCTAGCATAACCAACCTTAAATCTTCTTTGAATAAATGATGTTGATGCTTGTCCAGTTTCAACAACTACATCCATTGCTTCCATTAATAATGGATCTGTATCATCATCACCATCTGCTTCTTCAGCTAATTCTTTATCAGATTTATTATTGTTTTCAATACTTTCAAGTATTGCTTCACTATAATTTGCTGTTCCATTTGCTTTAATAAAATCAACAATTTTTTCAACTTCTTCATCAGAAACAAATGCTCCTTGAACTCTTATTGGTTTAGAAGCTCCTGCTGGTGCAAATAACATATCACCTTTTCCTAATAATTTTTCTGCACCTACCATATCTAATATTGTTCTTGAATCTACTTGTGATGAAACTGCAAATGCTATTCTTGAAGGAACATTAGCTTTAATTAAACCAGTAATAACATCAACAGAAGGTCTTTGTGTTGCAATAACTAAATGCATTCCTGCTGCCCTTGCTTTTTGTGCTAATCTACATATTGCATCTTCAACATCTTTTGCTGCAACCATCATTAAATCTGCAAGCTCATCTATAATTATTACAATTTGTGGTAATATACCACCTTCCCCTTCTTTTTCCATTGCTGTATTATATCCATTTAAATCTCTAACACCTTTAGTTGCGAATTTATTATATCTATCATCCATTTCTTGTACTGCCCAAGCAAGTGCACCTGCAGCTTTTCTTGGATCTGTAACAACTGGTATCAAAAGATGTGGAATTCCATTATATACTGAAAGTTCAACAACTTTTGGATCAACCATTACTAATTTTACTTCACTTGGTTTAGCATTATAAATTATACTTGTTATTATTGTATTTATACATACACTTTTTCCAGAACCTGTTGAACCTGCAATTAGAACATGTGGCATTTTACCAATATCTGCTATTACAACTTTTCCTGCTACATCTTTTCCAAGTGCAACACTTAGTTTAGATTTATTATTTGAAAATTCCTCAGTTTCTACTACATCTCTTAAATGTACAGCTTCTTTTTCTTTATTTGGAACTTCAATTCCGAACTGCTTGTTTTCCTGGAATTGGAGCTTCTATTCTTATAGTTTCTGCAGCTAAATTTAATGCTATATCATCTGCTAAATTAGCTATTTTACTAACTCTTACACCTTCTGCTGGTTTTAATTCATATCTTGTTATAGCAGGTCCTACTGAAACATCCTCAACTTTTGCTGATACACCAAAACTATATAATGTTTTTTGCAATTTTGCTGCTGTATCTGTTAATGCTTTTGCTCCTGCCCTATTTGTTTTTTTATTATTTTTACTTAATAAGTTTATAGGTGGATATTCATAATGTTCATCTTCAACAACAACTGCATGTTCTAATTGTAAAACTTCTTTTTTATTATCTTGCTTTTTTTCTTCTTCTTGCTTAAATAAATTTCCTTCTATATATTCTGGATCATCATTTATATCATGTTTTTCTGTTTTTCCCATTTCTAATGGTACTATATCATTATTACCATGTTTAAATTTTTTCATGTCTAAATTATCATTTCCAAAATTTATTTGTAACTGGCTTACTTCTTCTGCTTGTTTACGTTTTTCTTCTTTTTCTCTTAGTCTTTTTTCTTTATTTGTTTCAAAAATTCCTTTTTTAGTTTGTGCTTTTGTATCTTCTTCCTCCTCCATTTTTTCTAATTCTTCTCTTCTTTGTTTTCTTTCTGCAATTAGATTTTCAATAAATTCAGTTGGCTTAAATCCAAACATAAATACAATAAATATTACAGCTAAACCTATAGCTAAAATTATTGTTCCAGATACTCCTAATAATTTTATTAATGGAAGTGATATAATTGTTCCAATAACTCCACCACCTTGGTTTCTTACTCCTAAGAAAAATCCCTTTTCTAAGATAGTCTGTATACTTTCATTCATTACCAAATTCTTAGTTATTGCAATTTGATATATACTTAATAATGTACATATACATGATATTACAATACAATATTGTAGTAATTTAGATGTTATATAATCTTTGTTATTATGAATTAGATTTATAGCAACTGTAAAAAAACCTATAGGTATTATATATTTTACTACTCCAAATATTCCACCTAGCAAATTACTTAAATATTGACCAATATAGCCAGATTTAAAATATATTAAAACACCACTTAATAATCCTGCAACTATTAAAATAATAACTGCAGTATCCATATCCAATTTTCGTTTATGAGTTTTTACTTGTTTTGGATTATGTTTTTTCTTTTTTTTATTTGCCAAATTCCTTCCTCCTATCTAAAAAAACAATATATAAAAAATTAATAAAAAGGACGCTTCCAAAATGACATTTTTTGCCCTTTTGGAAACGTCCTTTTGGACAAAAAGTAAAAACCGTCCCCTTAACCCAGTTAATCATAGTTTTATTTAAGTTCTTTTCTATTATTTTGGATTATTTTTAAAGCATCTTCTAAAGCAACTTCCAAACCTTGTAAAATATTATCAGCATAATCTTTAGTACCTTTTGAAATTTCCCTAGACATTTCATTTGCTGTTTCTATAATCTCAGCTTTTTTCTCATATGCTTTTTTAGTAATTTCATTTTCATTAATCATTGAAATTATTCTATTTTCTGCTTCTTTAACCACATCATCTGCTTCTTTTTGAGCTTCAACTAATATACGCTGTCTTTCCTCTTTGATCCATTTAGCTTGTTTTAATTCATCTGGTAATTTTAATCTTAATTCTTTAATTATTTCTAAAATTTCTTCTTTATCAACAATACTTTTACCAGAAAAAGGTACTGTTTTACAGTTTTCTAATATGTCTTCTATTTCCTCTAATAATGTAAATATTTCCATAATTTAGCCCCTTTCAATTTAAAAATATGAGATTTGCTCTGCCATATTTTCTGCAATCATAAATTTCTACATCTAATTTTTTTAAATTTTCAATTTCTCTTTCTCTCTCATCTGTTTCTATTATTATTATACCTTCTTGTTTAAGTAATTTCAAAGACAATATCATCTCAACTGAATTAACAGCAATATCATCCTTATATGGTGGATCTATATATATAATATCAAATGCTATATTTTGTTTTGAAAAATCTTGCAAACATTTTTTATAGTCTTTATTAACAACTACTGCATTTGATTGTAATCTAGTCTTCTCCAAATTTTGATGTATCATATTTACTGCTTTATTCGATTTATCACATAAATATGCAGTTCTACATCCTCGGCTTAAAAATTCAATTCCAATTGCCCCACTACCAGCAAACAAATCTAATACAATAGATTCTTCAATTTTAGATTGAACAATATTAAATAAAGACTCTTTAACTCTATCTAATGTTGGTCTTGTAGCTATGTCATCTATTGAATTTAATTTTGTTCCTTTAGCAGTTCCACTAATTACTCTCATAAAAACCTCGTATTTCAAAATTATACATGTATATTTATATTATGTTTTTTTTTATATGTCAATAATATTAACACAATTGTAACAAACTCTTAATATTTCTGTAATAAAATTACAATTTTGTAATATATTGATGATAAATTCCTAATAAAAAACAGAGGCAAACAAACTCCTTCCCCTGTTTTTTGTACGATTTAATCATCTTTTTTCATATCTTTTATTAATTCTAATTGTGATATTAAAAGAGATTCCATTTTTGCTTTATAAATATCAAATTGTTTTTCCATTTCATCTTTTTCTTTTTGTCTTAAAATTATAGTTTGGTTTAAAGAGTCTAAAGACATTTTAGCATTTCCTTCTGCCTCTTTAATTATTTGCTCAGCTTGTTGTTTTGCAGTATTTTTTACTTCATCAGCTGCTGATTGAGCTATAACTAATGTATTCTGAAGTGTACTTTCTATTGTTTTATAATGTACAAGATCTTTTTCTAATTGGGCAATTTTTTTGTCCTTTTCTGAAATATCTCTACATTTTTTTTCGTAATCAGATGTAAGTTCATCTAGAAAATCATCTACTTCTTCTACATCATAACCGTTAACCATTTTTCTGGAAAATTTTTTGTTTTCTATATCTAGTGGTGTAATCATATACTTCCCTCCATTTTCTTATGATTAATCATTAAAATTATTGTTCTTTAACCAAGAAACAGAAAGTTTACTTTTAATTTCTTCTCTTGCCATTTCATTTGTAATATCATAATTATAAGGTGCAATCAAAAATATTGAATTTGAAACCTTTTGTATATGACCATCTAAAGCATGAACAGCTCCACTAATAACATCTATTATTCTTCTTGCAATATCTTTATTAACATATTCTAAATTTACTATTACAGATTTTTTTTCTTTTAATAAATCACATATGTTTTCAGATTGTTCAAATGATGTTGGTTGAGATATTACCATTTTTATTTGTTGCATTTGTGGCATATTTAGAACTTTGGTGTTGTTGCGTTTTCCGTCCGAAGAATTTTTTTCCTTCTACCTCTTCATTTTCTGTTTCATATTCGTCTATTTCATACTCATTATCATTTTCATCTTCTGTATCAGCTGATGGATCTACTCCAAATAGATCCCACACCTTATTCATTATAGCTCCTGACATAATATACCTCCTAAAAAATTACTCCTCATTTGTTAGCTTGTTATTAGTATCTAACTTTTTTTCGTTAATGTCAATAGTTTTTATCTTTTGTAATGAAAAATTAATAATTTTGTAACACTTTTGTAATACTTTTGTAATATTAGCGCTTTTTCATTACAATTTCATCATATATTCTTAGAGATTTTTTATTATCTAAGGCACTTGCATTATATCCTTCTTCTTCTAATTCTTGTGTGGAATAATTTTCAACTATTGAATAATTGTCATTTTGTCTTAATACTTTGATTAAAATTTTTTCTTCATATCCTGCACTATTTCTTGTAACATATGCAAAATCACCATCATATTTTATAGCTTTATTTGGAACTTTAATTCCTGAATCACTCCACCAAATTATGTCAATTGCTACTTTTCTGTAATTAATTAAACTTTCAACAGATTGTTCTATTTCAAATACTAATAATACTTCATCTTTACTTTCATTGTTCTTATAAACAATTTTTGCTGGCACTTCCTCTGAATTAGGCAATCTTAATTTTATATTATCACCTACATTTGAATTTAATGCTTCATTTGTTTTAGATAAACAAGTAATATAACATTTAAAATTATCAATTATTTTGGCATTTGTATTATTAGATGCAATAATTTGACTGTTTTTTAAATTAAGAGATTCTAAAAGATTTTTATTTAAATAACTAAAATCTCCAACTGTTAGTTTATTTTCTAATCCATCTATTCTATATGATATAATTCCACTTTTATCTGCATATACATATTTAGAATTTGAATTTAGTTGATTTTCATATTGACTTCTCTGTTCTATAAGTTGTTTCACATATGAGCCACTTGGTGTCAAATCTCCTGCAATTTTTGCCTTTTTTGTTATTGAATTACTTATTTCATTTTTATATTGTTCAATTTCTTGTATATTAGTATTTTCATATACATTTTCAAGTTTTTCTTCTATTTGTGTTTCTAATAATTTTATATCTGTAGAAAACAATGTGTTTTCATTTTGTAGAGCTTGTTGTATTTGCTCATCCAATTCTTGTATTTTAGTATTTAATTCTTCTTCATTTTCTAGACAATATCTGTATATTGCTTCTCCATTTGCAACCTTTTTTCCTTCTGCTTTTAATTGAACTATTTTTCCGACCAGAGGATTCATTTTCTACTATTTTCTCATCTCTTAAAATATATCCTGTTGCAGATTCCTCTTTATAGATTTTTCCTTGTTCAACAATGAAAGTTTCAGTTGGATTACTTACTAATTTTACCAGCAAAAATATACAATATACTAAAAAAATGAATACTAATATTATAGTAATTTTAATTTTCTTTTTGTTTTTGCTTTTGCTATTTAAAGGTTTCTTTTTAATATCATCAACTATATTATTCATATTATTTTTTTTATTCACCTTTAACTCCCTTCAAAATAATATTTATATTATTTTGTATATCATCTAACCCATTAATCCATATTATTTTTTTATTTCTTCTAAACCATGTCAATTGTCTTTTTGCATAACGTCTTGTTTCTTGTTTTATTTTTTCTACCATTTCTTCATATGTAATTTCACCTTTTAAGTATGAAACTACTTCTTTATATCCTAAACCTTGTATTGCAGTTGGTAATTCTTCATATTTATTTATCAGTTTTTTTACTTCATCAACCAAGCCGTTTTCTAACATGATATCAACTCTTCTGTTTATTCTTTCATATAGTTTTTCCCTTTCCATATTTATTGCAAATACAATATACTCATATGGATTTTCCTTTTCCCTGGATTCTATTTCCTGTAATGTTTTAGTCTTTCCTGTAGAATGATAAATTTCTAAAACTCTAAAAATTCTTTTTTTATCATTAGAACTTATCTTTTCCATAGCTATAGGATCTATTTCTACAGCTTTTTGATATAATTCTTCTAATCCTGTTTGTTTTACAATTTGTTCAAGTTTTTCTCTATAATTTAAATCTATTTCTATATCATCATATTCAATTCCTTGAACTAATGAGTCTACATATAATCCAGTACCTCCAACTATTATAGGTACTTTACCTTTTTGTAAAATTTCTTCTATTGCTTTTAATGCATCTTTTTTAAAATTAGCAACACTATATCTTACATTTGGTGAAATATTACCTATTAAATAATGTTTTATTCCATCCATTTCTTGATATGTTGGCTTTGCAGTTCCAATATCCATATCTTCATATATTTGCATTGAATCAGCTGAAACAATTTCTCCATTTATAGTTTTAGCTAATTGTATTGATAATGCTGTTTTACCAGAAGCTGTTGGACCACATATTACTATGATTTTAGGTTTTTCCATATTTTTCACCTTACCTTCTAGAAAATTTCCTTTCTATATCAGCTTTAGACATTCTAATAGCAGTAGGTGTTCCTTGTGGACTTACAAAAGGTTGAGGTAATACAAGTAATTTCATCATTAAATTATCAACCTCTTGTGCTGTTAATGCCATTTTTGCATTTTCTGCTGCTTTTTCTGCTATAGTTTCAATAAGTTTTTCTTCAATTTCTTGTCTTGCAGTTCTTGCTACAGTATTAACTGCATTTAAAATTTCTATAAACAATTGTCTAGTATCCAAATCTATACAAATTCCTGGAACTCCGTTTAATTTTATTGTATTTTCTCCAAATTCTTCTAAATCAAATCCTGCATTTCTTAATATTTGAATAATGTCTTTAGCTATTCCCATTTCTCTAGGAGTTAGATTTATAACATCTGGTAATAACATTAATTGTGAGTCTTTATCTGAATTACTATAATAATTTTTCTTTACTTTTTCATATATAATTCTTTCATTTGCTGCCTTTTGGTTAATAATATACATTTCTCTTTCATATTCAATAATAATGCTGTTTTCAAAAACTATTCCAACAAATTTATAAGCTGGTTTACTATATACACTTGAATTTGTAAATAAAGAAAATTTTTCTACTGTTTTTAAATCTTCTTGTTTTACTGAATAACCATTTTCTTCTTTTTCTTCAACTTTATTTCTGTTTGAAATATTTGTTCCAAACATTTTTTCATACATTTCTTCAAAATTAATAGGAGGATCATCATCCTTATTATTTTCATCAGTTTTTTCAGATATATTTTGTGTATTTGATTTTTCATTATCTTTTGCGTCAACTTCATTACTATCACTATTTTGTGAATTTTGAAGTGTTTCTTTTTTATTTTCAAATTGTTCTTTTTCTTCTGTTATTTTTTTATCTAATATATTTTCTAATGTTTGTGCAAATATTTGTTTTTTAGTTTCTTCAGCTACAACTGCATTATTTGAGTTTTCACTTTTTTTAGTTTGTTCATTATCTATATTTATTGAATTATTATCTTCTACCTTTTCTTTATTACTTCTATCTTCTATTATATTTTCTGAATTATTAGTTAAAGGATCACTATCTACTTCATTAATTTCATTGAATTTATCTTTATCTGATTCATTAGTTTCCTTTACCTTATCCACATTTTCTTCACTTATATCATTTGGATTCAAATCATTTAAATTATTAATTTGTTCTGCTTGTGATTTCAAATTTAATTTTTCCAAATTAGCTTCTAATTCTTTTACCAATCTTTCTAAATTTTTATTTCCTTTATATTCTTCACTATTAAATCCAAGTTTTTCAGAGATAAGATTATCATTTTTTTCAGACCCTTCTGGTTCAATTACTTCTTCTTTTGTCATAATATTATCATGTTGTTCATTTTTTTGTATTGAATTATAATCCTCTTGATGTTTTTGAGTACTTGTTTGTACATTTTGTTGTATTGAATCATAATTACTATTATTTACTAACTCAGTATTTGTGTTTTGCATATTATGTAACAAAGTTTCTTGTTCTTTTTGCAATTTATCCTTATATACTTGTTCAACTACATTTTCTTCATTTGTAGAGAATTCATTTTTAGAATTATTTAGTATATTTTTGAAAAAACTACCAATACCTTTGATTTCACCTATATCTTTATCTATTTTATTTTCATTTTCATTATTTATCTTTTCAATTTCACTTAAATAATTATTTTTAACTATATCTTCCTTAAACATTTCACTATCACTACTAATAACATTTCCTTTTACTAAAGCCTCTTTTATTGCATGATATACTAATTTAAATACTTTATTTTCTTCTTGAAAACGAACCTCTAATTTTGCAGGGTGAACATTAACATCTAATTTGTGTGGATCCATCTCAATATTTAATACTAAAAATCCATATTTTCCTATACCTAGCAATCCTTTAAAACCTTGTTCAGCAGCACTTGTTAATGTTTTATCTTTTACATATCTTTTATTTACAAAAAATAGTTGATTTGATCTATTTGAACGTGCTATACCAGGCTTTCCTATAACACCTTTTACTACCATATCTTCAAAATGATATTCTACATTTATTATATTTTCTGCTATATCTTTTCCATAAATTCCATATACTATATCTTTTATTTCTCCATTTCCTGATGTTTGAATTACTGTTTTACCTGAATTTACAAATTTTATAGCAATATTAGGATTTACAAGTGCAATTCTTGCTATACTATCTTCTACATATCCAGATTCTGTGAAATCCTTTTTTAAAAATTTATATCTTACTGGAGTATTATAGAAAAGGTTTTCTATAGTTATTGATGAACCTTTAGGACATCCAGTTTCTTCTTTTAATATAACCTTTCCACCTTCTACTACAATTCTGTGTCCAATATCACTATCCTCGGTTTTTGTTACTAATTCAACTCTAGAAATTGCAGCAATACTTGCTAATGCTTCACCTCTAAACCCCATAGTTTTAACAGTTTCTAAATCATCTGCTTGTCTTATTTTACTTGTTGCATGTCTTTCAAATGCAATCTCCAAGTCATCTGCTTCAAAACCTTTTCCATTATCTGTAATACGAATATATGATATCCCTCCATTTTTAATCTCTACGGAAATATTATCTGCTCCTGCATCTATTGAATTTTCCATTAGTTCTTTTACTACTGAAGCAGGTCTTTCTATAACCTCTCCTGCAGCTATTTTATTAATTGTTAAATCATCTAATAATACTATATTTCCCATTAAACTTCCTCCAAAAATCTTTTGTCTAAATTTACTTTAGGTTAGGGAATTTTAGGGACGTGTACTAAATTTCCCGTCCCCAAATTTCCACACATTTCCTTACTAACCTGTTTTTTTTGCAATTATATCACTAACTTCCAAATTTTGTATAGACATTTTTTTAAATTTATTAACACTTTTTTATTTTTTGAATAATATATAACATACAAAAGAACAAAAAAAGTTCTTTTTTTAGGAGGTACCATTATGAGAAATTGTTGTAATAATAGTGAAATTTTATGGTTCATTATTTTATTCTTACTTCTTTTCTGCTGTTGCGGAAACAACAATAATGATTGTGGTTGTGGATGCAATTAATCAGTAATTTTACTTATTTCTAAAGGAGGTGACTAATATGCCTGAAAACAGAGGATGTGGCTGTGGATTTGGATTTGGTGATGACTGCTGCTGGATAATAATAGTTCTTATATTAATATTCTGTTGTTGTGGTGGTAACAGAGGTTGTTGCTAATTTATTGTTTAAAAAGGTTTAGGTATTTTGATATTGCATTATATCTAAACTTTTATTAATATCTTATATTAATATTTTATGAATAAAAGGTAGACTAAATATTTATTAGTCTACCTTTTACTTTTAAATTTTTAACTTTTGTCCTACATATATTTTATCTGGATTTTTTATATTATTTTTACTAACAATAGATGATACTGTAGTATTATATTTTTGGGCTATTACTGATAAATTATCTCCTGATTTCACAGTATATATAGTTTCTTTTTTTGCCCCTAATATTTCATTTACTTTAGCCTGAACCTCACTAAATCTATCTCCTAACGCCTTTTTCCTATCTTCTCCATTTCCATATTTTCCTGCTATTACTTCATTTGCTAAATCTGTAATTGATTTTGTTTCTTCTATAGGTCTAATTGTATTTTTTATATCACTAATTAAATCTCTATACATATAATCTGTATCTACATTTCCATTTATTCCATCTATTTTTCCACTAGAACTATTTTGCCATATATCATACTTACCTGTATATGTGCAATTATCTGCATATTGTGCTACCCATATTGTATATCTTTTACCTAATTCTTCTGAATTTAATATATTAGTTAGCCAATTTTTATTAGAATATATTCCTGCCCAATACCCAGAGTTTTCAATTACACTAGAAAAAGCTATACATATATTTGTTAATGTCTCTTTTCCTAAATTTAATTGTGAATCATCTTCTATATCAAAATAAATTGGTAATTGTATTTTTCTATTATTTAACCATTTTAAAGTTACCTGTGCTTCTTTTTTAGCTTCTTCTTCTGTTTTTGCATATGAATACAGATACACTCCAACTGGTATTCCTAAATTTGTACATTGTTCATAATTATATTCAAATTTTTCATCTTCTTGATTTTCATACATTCCATATCCAATTCTTAATATTGCAAAATCTATATTGTTTTTTACAGTATTCCAATCAATGTTTTCATTAAATTTTGATACATCTATTCCTTTTAACATACGAATCACCTCCCTATATTATATTATTCTTTATTGGTTAATTTTGTTAAGCTTGTTTTTTGAGACAAGGGTGAGACAAGGGGAGACAAGGGGACGGGGTTTTTGTCTTGCTTCTTAGAGAGACAAGAGGACGGGGTTTTGTCTTACCTCTTAGATAAGACAAAAACTCCGTCCCCTTGTCTATATATGCAAAAAATAACAACTTCCAATTTCTTAAAAGTTGCTATTCTACTATGGTTGGGCTGGCTAGATTCGAACTAGCGCATGTCAGAGTCAAAGTCGTGTTTGTGGTTTGATTTTTGATGATTGTTGTTGTTTTTAGTTGATAGTTGAAGTGCCTATTTTTTGGTATTTTATAGGTGTTGATTGATAAAAATACTGGTTTATTAAGATTTTAAAATTTGGGATTTTTGTTTGAAAATGTTTGACATTTGTTTGACATTTTTTCATAACAATTGACTTGCTTATTGATATTGAACTTAATTGAATATTTTTGTAACTAGCACTGCTTGTGGTTCTGTAACTGCAGGTGGTGCTTTTGTTATGCAAAGAGATAATGCCTCAAACTCTATAAAAGTGATAAGTGTGATTAGCTGATGCAATAGAATTAATCCGTATGAGTATCAACAGTCTATTGGTGCAAAGTACGTGAGTGAGATTTTAGAACACAGACTCACAATAATAAAAGAGTATTCGGTGGCATATTTGGTGTTGGATTTGTAATTGTAAAAAGTTTGGACGAATATGAACAATGGTGTTTTAGTACATCAGCAATTATAGTAGCTTTAAGCTACATACTAGACTACCTATGAAACGTGGCGAACGACCGACGGTTTCTAATTATATAGGTGTAATATTTCTTTTTTGACATAAGGGATTATTACACCTAATTCTCGATAGCTCACTTCCTCTGGTTTCTATTTTTTACAAATTATTAATTTTAAAATTTTCATTAAAAACATTGCGAATTCCACATTCTCATTATATAATTATCTTTAACAAAAATAACAACAAAGGAGTGAAGATATATGAGTGAAAATGAATTAATTGAAAAAACAGAGAAAACATTTGAAGATATCAAACATATAGATGATAGAGGTATCGAATTTTGGTATGCAAGAGAATTAATGGATTCTTTAGGATATAAAGATTGGAGATATTTTTCTAATGTAATTGAGAAAGCTATGGTAGCGTGTAAAAACAGTGATATAGGCGTTTCTGAACATTTTGTTGTTAACAACAAAACGATAGCAATGCCAAAAAATGCTACAAAAGAAATCAAAGATTTTATGCTATCTAGATATGCTTGTTACTTAATTGCACAAAATGCTAATCCAAGATTAAAAGCTGTTGCTCTTGCTCAAACATATTTTGCTGTAAAAACAAGACAGCAACAATTAACTGAAGAAGAATACAGGCAATTATCTGAAGATGATAAAAGAATGTATAATAGGAACTTGGCAAAAGAGAAGAATTCTACTTTATTTAATGTAGCTCAAAAATCTGGTGTAACAAACTTTGGAAAATTTAATAATGCTGGTTATCTAGGTCTTTATAATGAAACAGCTGCACAAATACACAGTAGAAAAGGATTAAAGAAAGGTCAAGAAATTTTAGATTATATGGGGAGCGAAGAACTCGGTGCAAATATATTCAGAATAACTCAAACAGAAGCAAAATTGAATAAATCTGATATATCTGATGAAGATGTAGCTTGTGCTACACATAATCGTGTTGGAAAAGCAGTAAGAAAGGCTATTGAAGAAGTTGGTGGAACAATGCCTGAGGATTTGCCTACTCCTGAAAAAAGTATAAAGGAGCTTGAAAAAGAAAAGAAAAAGCAAAAACGATTAAATACTAAAAATTTAAAAAGACTCAAGTAAGTCAGTATAAGTCATTTGCTTTATTGTGAAAATATGGAGAGAATTCTAATATTATAATTTAGAATTAAAAAGAAAAAAGCTAACCCCAGGGGCAAAGGATTCAAAATATATTGTTGCCAATATATCTACTCCCCTTCGGGAACCCAGCCGTATTCCTTCGCAAGTTAGCTTACTATATATAGTATAAAACTTTAAAAGAATCATTACAATAGTTTTATTGTTTTTTATATAATATTTTGAATTATATAAAATTATGTAACCACGTTTGCACAATTATAAAAAGCATTGAATTTAGAAATAAGTTCAATGCTTTTTTATTTTAAAAACGAACTGTTTTCAAAATTGAGTAAGAAAAATTTAATGAAAATTTTTCTTACTCTTTTTCAATTAAAATGTGCAGATGGAGTCTGCACATTTTTATAGAAAAACGAAAAATGCATCACTGCATTTTGACGTTTTTCCGGGTTGTAGGGCTTGCCCTGCCACACTAACACTTTTGCCTCGAGCTAAAAGTGTTGTAGTGTGTTACAACACTTTTTAATACACAGCAGAATATATAACCTACACCTGTGTTTTGCTCATCATATAGCACGCCTCGTAAAAGGCGTGTTTTTTATTACACGAAAGGAGAAAAAGAAATATGAGTTACGCAATAATAAGAAACGAAAAATACAAACGAAACAACCTAAATGGAATCTACCGCCATAACGAAAGAAAAAACAAAACATATTCCAACCCAAACATTGATCACACAAAATCGCACCTTAACTATTCACTAAAAGACCCAACCTACTCTTATGGAAAAGAATTTGATAGAATAAAAGAAGCATACAATCTAAAAGGACAAATAAAAACTGTAAGCAATATTGCGTGCCAATATATAATAACATCAGATAAAGAATTCTTTGATAAAATTGGAGAACATGAGACTCGAAGATATTTTGAAACCGCATATAAATTTGTATGTGAATATAAAAATCTAGGAGAACAATATATTCTTTCAGCAAAAGTACATATGGACGAAGACACTCCCCACATGCATTTAGTATTCATACCTGTAGTTAACACAACAGATAGAAAAGGTAATTCTATTGATAAAATAGCTTGTAGCGAGTTTTGGAAAGAACGTGATAGTTATGTTCAATTACAAAATGCTTTTCATTCGTATGTAGTAGCACATGGATTTCAGTTAGATAGAGGAATATCTAAAGAAATTACTAACAGAGAGCATTTATCTGTTGCAGAGTTTAAAGAAATAACCAATTATGAAAATACTAAAAAAGCATTAGAAAATATCAAATTGGAATTACCAGAAATTCCTAATATTAAAGATTTTAACAAACTAACTATTAAGAGAGATGAGAAAATTCAAAAGGAAATAATTGAGCCTAAAGATAAAGTTATAAAGCAATTATTTGATGATAATGTTAAATTACAAAAAGAATTGAATAAGCAAATGAAACTTGTTGATAAAGCTGAAAAGTTTGAATTAGAAAATCAAAGTTTAGTTGATGAAAATACTGAATTAAAGAAACAATGTAACACTATTAAGAAAGAATCTGATATTAAGGAAAAAGAATTAACTAGAAAATTTTATAAACAAATAGATTATTTAACCAATGAAAATGCCTATCTACATAGAATTATTGAAACTTTAGAAAATACATTTCAAAAATTTATTGATTGGATTTGTAAGAAATTAAATATTATTGAGAAAAATAACTTTGTTGATGATTTTGAAAGAGAAACTGAAACTTTTATTGATGCTGAACAACAAATTCAGTTTGAAGATGCTTTAGAAGATGAGGGAGAAGATGAAATGTATTAGTTTTTTATTACATTTCAATCTTTCTTTTTTCCCTTTCCTAAAAACAACATACTTTATGAATACGAGTAAGAAAAGAATTAAAACATTTTAATTTGTTTTAATTCTTTTCTTATTTTATTTAATATATATTATTTTAATTTCTCATTCATAATTTTAACTCTCTTGTTATTATCTATCTTTTTCTTTAAAATTGTTAATACAAAGATAACTGTATATACTACTAATGTTTCAATTGCAATTCCAAACAAATTTCCGAAATCAACTTTACCATATGTTAAAACTTCATATAATCCTATTAACGCAAGTACAACTAAATACATCAAAACATATGTAATTATAACTTTTTTTCTAGAACTTTCATCTATTGATTTTGTAATTCCTATTATACTACCAATTATAATTGAAGCTATCAAAATCATTCCTAAACTTTCAAATCTTGCATACATTGGAACAAATGTTGCTAAAATACCAATTTGTTTATCTTTTTCTTCTTCACTCTTTGAATTAATGTCATCACTTAGATTTTTTCCAAATTCTGTTAAACTCTGTACTATTTCTTTTTCATTATTTTCAATAGCCTTATTAGCTGCAAAGTTATATATTCCTAAATATACTGTTGCAACAATTTCTAAAATCAAGCAAACACTAGCAATGGATTTAACCATATTTTTTAATACCTTTTTCATACCTATCTCCCTCTTTCTTTTAAAAATTTCATCACTCCTGATACTCTTCTTTTTGAAACATGCTCAGTTGCTCCATTTTTAAATTTTACTATTATATTCCCTATGGTGCTTACATCGAAACATTCAACATATTTTATATTTATTATTGTAGAGTTTGATATTCTTATAAATTGATTCTTTGGTAAAGTTTCTTCTAATTGATATAATTTTTGTTTTATTTGATAATCCCCTTTCTCTGTTTTACAATAATTGTTTTGCTCATTGCTGTAAAAGTACAGAACTTCATTAATGTTGATTAAAGAAATCTCATTACCTTTTCTTCCAATTATCAATTCTACTTCATCAGTTAATTGTTGTAATGTTTCAACTATCCTTCCTACTTCTTTTGTATAATTAGAAGTATTAATGACTATTTCGATATCTTCTCCATAATCTTTTGATATATTAGTACGTACATTAATATTCATTTCTTTACCTCCTAATATTATTGTAAACATTTTTGTTAAATTTCTCAAGATTAATCTATGTTTTCAATATAACTGGGTACTTTTTTTATATAAGTGGCTAATATTTTAATTGCCTGCTTATCTATATAAATTTTATTTTTTTATTATCTTTTTTATAAATTTTAATAATTTGCTATACCATTTTTCTTTTTGCAATTCAATTAATTCAACAGTATTAGTTTTTTCAACACACTTGTCTTTATTAAATATATTGCTTACATTATATTTTTCTTTCAATTTCTTTTGGTAGTTTTTTTCATTATCATTCCATATTTTTTCCATATTGTGCTTTTCAGTACTATTTAAAATATAACTATAATAAATTAATGAAATTAAATCTTTACTTTCCTCTGTTATATTTTGTTCTATTAATTCCTTGTCCATATCAATTTTAGGAATGCAATCTGAATCAATTGCAAATTTTTTAAGTTGTTCTATAAAACTTTTAGGTATTTTTTTTATTAAATCTTTATCAAAATTATTTAAAACTTCAAGAACTTCTGCTGATACGTTACCTATCTGCTTCATTTCTTCCATGTTCAATACCTTTCCTTTCTCTTTGCTTTAAACATTCTTTAAACTTTGTATAAATTCTTTTTATTCCCCTAATCAACCTGCTTTCAGCTAGTTTTTTTACATCGCTTTCTTTAAATTCCTTTTTACTTTCTTTTTTTCCTTCTATTAGCAAACAATCTTTATCTCGTTTCATTTTAGAAATCTTATACTTGTTTTCTTCTACATCAATTGAGGATTGGATTATTTCTTCTGATGGAATTACTTTTATATGTGTTTGATTATATTTTTTTAAAAGTTGGTTTACTTCATCAATCTTAATTGTAGGAACAATTAATGTTCTTATATATTTCGTATCTAAATGTCTATAAACTCCTAACTCTGGAACGCGTGAATCTATACTTACTCTTTGTATTTCTGATGACTCGCGGACATCAGTTGCAGATACTCCTATTATAATTCCAAAAGAAGAATTATCTTTAGCCTCTTGTCTAGGAAGAATAGATGCATAATCAATAGCACTATCTATATCATCCGTAAGACTAACAAATTTTCTTGGTGCTGTTCGTGAAGATTCTCCAGTTACAATCTTTCTTCTTGATTCTATTATTTCTTCTTCACTACACAATCCATATCTTAATATTTCTTCTAATGCATTTGAATTTGTACCATGAAATAGTGATATATTATTTTGTGAAATAAAGTCAAATGTAGATGGCGAATTTATAAGCAAACTGGCATAGTTTAATCTATTATTTGCTTCATCTGCTATTCCACTTCTATTCATCATATTCGTATTTACAGAAAAGCCATCACATCCTCCATTATGTAATATTTCAAACACTTTTTTTCTTATTTCTTCGCTAGGAGCTTTCGATAATAATTTTTCCATAGTTTCAGTATATCCATTTAGTTTTAAAAATTGTTCAAATTCATATCCACTATATGATTTTTCTTTGTTTTGTAATTTTTCTGCTCTTATATTTTGCGTTTCTTTTGGTAATGCAATTCTATCAATAACTTCATGTCTATATCCAAATTCACTTATCTTTTGTGAATCGGCAATATCTTTTGGTCTTCCTGCCTTATCTTTTGAAAGTTTTATGTATTCTAAACTCATTGCATCGTAACTTTGTCCATCCAATCCAGTATATGTAACAATATAATCGCTCAATTCCTGAACTGGAAACTCCTTTATCTTACAATGATGATTATATGGATCATAAGTATATTGAGTTAGTTCTCCGTTCTTATAAGTAAAAGGATAAATTCCTACCGGCACGCCATCCACTTTCATCTCAAAACCATAATCCATTCCATCTTTTGCATATGTCATACTATCCCATTCTGGATTATATAATCCAGCTTGCCTAAATAACTGCCTTAATTTGGGCATATCTTCCATTCTACATACGCTATCTATATCATCATGTAATCTACCAGATTCTTGGTTAAGCAACAAATATGGTACACTTCCTCCTGCAATATAAATAGTTAATCCAGCTTCTTTTAATAATGTTCTTACTTTTAAATATGCATCTTTTATTTGTTTGAAAGTTCTACTTCCTCTTTCATCTTCTTCAAAGTTATGATAATATCTTTTTTCCATTGAATCCCCCTATGTTTTTTCTTCATTAGGTTACTTATTTTATGAAATTAATCCTAACTAAATTTTATCATAAAATTGTAGATTTGCAATATTTTTTTATCCATTACAAAAAGAATGTAAAAGGATGACTTTTTTCAATCCATCTTTTTACATTCTTTTTGTGTTGCAGTCGATTGAATTCGCTCAATTTTGTACTATTACTATAATTCAATACAAATACATTATAAAGTACTTTTAATAATCTATTTTTTATTTTTCTCCCTGCTCTTATATACGTTAGCCTTATTCCTACACTGCAAACTGCAATACTCTGCCTTCAAATTCTGTGAAGAGAAAGCCTTTCCACAGAATTTACATATCTTAACAGTCTTTTTCTGAGTAGTTTCATTCAACAAAAATATTGTATTTATAGCCAATTTCAATGAATTAAAATCCCATTTCAAAGTAGGTTCCTTAAGCATCTCTACTCTACAAGCAATATTACTTGTGACAAAAGATTTTATATACACCTCTGACATTTTTCTTTCATACTCATTATCTTCTTTTCCAAAATTTTCAATAGCATCAAATACTATATATAAGTTTTGAGCATACTCTACAAACCAAGTTAATTTCTCAGAATATCCTTTTGAAAATACAATATTATATTCAATTCCTTTATCCAAAATAATATTAGCAGTTGCTTCATTAGAATTAGAAATAACTATTGTTTTATTTGGAGCTACCTCTATTCCAATTCTCTTTTTCTTATCTGCAACAAGAAAATATTTTAAATATTCTTCAGTTGGTACAACTTCTTTATTAGTAAATTGATTTCCCTTAGGCAAATATGTTTTCTTTTGATACACAATATTTGAATTCAATGGCAAGAATGTTAATTCTCCTAATAACCCATAATTTCTAACAAATTCCAGTATTTTACTATTGCATACCTCAAATTCATTATTTATAGCCAATCTACCTATGTTTAAAATATCTACCAATATATTATCAGCTACCAAAAATGGATCATATATTTCATATTCTGCATCTTCTGTTGGCTTTATATATGTTTCTTCATTTATTTGCACGAATTCATAATTTGAGTATTTAACCCAATCTGAACTAAAGTTATTTTCTGCATTTTTCTTCATTTTCAACACCCCAAAAAATTTTTTTAAAATTTACAATGTAATACTTGGCATCTATGAACTATTACTGTATAATGATAATAGTTAATTTGATTTAACTATTACATTTATTATACATATTAAATATTACTTCGTCAAGTAATTACACAAAATTTGTGTAATAGTTTTATCATATTTAAAAGTTGTAGACACTTTTTTCACCAAAGCAAAGGAGGCAATTTATGATAGATACCAAAGACATTTTATACAAATATTTTGAATTACATGAAAAGCCAAGTAGCATAGCAAAGGAACTAAATGTAGTACCATCATATGTAACAAAAGTAGTTCAAAAAGATGATAGATATAATGAAGAAAAAGAATATAGATTAAATTTAAGTAAAGAAAAACGCAAAAAAGATAAACGTGATTGGATTAGAAATAAAAGACAAAATGACGCTAATAAGGAATTATATGAGTTTGTTAAAATGCAACATGTTCAAGCAGCTAAAGACCTTTCTTATTCCCCTACTCTTTCAGACTGGGCTTTTAAGAAATGGAATACAAGTGCATATCATACAAATAGAAAAGGAGATTTAGTTTTAAATAGAAATTTGAATGCTACTTATGATGTTGCTAAAAAACTAAACACTCATATTACAATTCCTACACAGAAATATAAAAAGCAATACTATTTTTCAGTTTAGTATTTGTATAATTAAATTTTGATTTTTAAGAGTTTTATATTAATGTAATACACATTGTATTCATATTTTTACAGTAAGCTCTTTTATTTTTTACACTTTTAAGAAAGGAGGACATTTTATTTATGAATAATTTATTCGAGAACGGTGAAGATAAGTCAAAGGTTAATCCCCTACCTAACACAAATGACTTATACAAAGTAATGTTTACTTCATATCCAGATGTTGTAAATATTACTCAATTAAAAGAAATGCTTAATATTGGCATAACTCTTGCATACAAGTTGGTTAAACACAACACCATACAATCGCTTAAAATCGGCAGAGAGTATAAAATTCCTAAAGCCAATATAATTTCTTATTTAACACATCAAAATTGAATATTAACTAGATTTTAGCCTACTTTCATGGTATTATAATTATAATATCAGTAAGTAGGTTAAATTTATGTTGTTATGATTGGAAAGGAGAGTTTATGAATATAACAGCAAACCTATTTGTAAGGCGTGGTTTATACTACGTTATTTTAGGATATAGAGATCATTTGAATAAAAGAATACAAAAATGGGTTCCTACTGGAATTCCAGAAAAGGGTAATAATAAGAGATTGGCTAATCAAAAGCTAGAGGAGATTAAACAAAACTATGGTAAATACTTGCCAAGTGAAGCTTCATTTGAAACTGAAGAAGCAGAGCAATATTTTGAGGATTATTTAAAAGAATGGCTTGAGTCTTATAGGAATAAAATTGAGGAGAATACTTATAATTCTTATAAACTTGTTGTAAATAAAACTTATGATTATTTTAAAGGTAAAAGAATTAAGCTAAAAGATTTGAAGCCTATTCATATTCAAAAGTATTATGACCATTTATTTGAGAAAGGATTAACTGGAAATACTGTTTTGCATTATCATGCTAATATTAGAAAAGCTTTAGATAGTGCTATGAAACTTGATGTTATTCCATCTAATCCTGCTGATAAAATTGAACGACCTAAAAAGAATCAGTATATTGCAGATTATTATAGTTTAGATGAGCTTAATACATTGTTTGCTAAATCTAAGGGAGATCCTTTAGAAATTGTTATTTTACTTGCTAGTTTTTATGGATTAAGACGAAGTGAAGTTTTAGGTTTAAAATGGTCCGCCTTTGATTTTGTTAATGATACTATTACTATTAAACATAAGGTTATTGAAACTATGGTTGATGATAAAAGAACTATTCTTTTGAAGGATAAAACTAAAAATAAATCAAGCTATCGTTCCCTACCTTTAATGCCTGAAATTAAAGAAGCTTTGTTGCTTCATAAAAAGAAGATTGAACGAAATAGAAAGTTATGTGGTAATAGTTATATTACTGAGTATAGAGATTATATTTGTGTAAATGAGATTGGCAAAATATTCCGTCCAGAGTATATTACTGACCACTTTTCTATATTATTGAAAAAGCAAAAGTTAAGACATATATGTTTTCATCGGATTACGACATTCATGTGCTAGTTTACTTTTAGCTAAAAATGTTCCTATGAAAGCTATTCAAGAATGGCTTGGACATTCTACTTATTCTACTACTGCTAATTTATACGCACATTTGGATAGTAAAGCTAAAAATCAATCTGCTAATATATTATCTAATGCTATCAATTTATGATTAGTATTTAAAATTCAAGAAATTTGGAATTTGTTTGACATTTTGTTTGACATACGCAAAAAATAACAACTCCCAATTTCTTGAAAGTTGCTATTTATAAATGGTTGGGCTGGCTAGATTCGAACTAGCGCATGTCAGAGTCAAAGTCTGATGCCTTACCGCTTGGCTACAGCCCAATATCTAATTAACTGGGGTGGAAGATGGGACTCGAACCCACGGCCTCTAGTGCCACAAACTAGCGCTCTAACCAACTGAGCTACATCCACCATGTCCACTTCCAGAATGCATTTATAATTTTACCCTAACTTTATATTTTTGTCAATACCTTTAAAAAAAATTTTTTTATTTTCTCGTTGCTATTTAACACTTCTCACATAACTAAACTTTGTAGAGTAGTCAAATTCAATAGTTATGTAAAAGGGATAAATATATT
>CANPWE010000016.1 GCA_947581895.1 uncultured Clostridia bacterium
AATCCGACCCTCACACTCAGGAATTATTACTCTCTGTGCGCTGTTGGGAAACATTTTCAAAATAATATATGTCAACAGCCATACTTATCTTGGATTTTTTGATGGTCTCCTGCAAAAGCATTACATAACTATTGAATTTGACGGCTTATTGCAAAACTATAAAACAATAACACATAAAATTTATTCATACTAAAAAATGGAAACCATTAACTTGATCCCCATTTTTCATTATACAATTGTAAATAAAAAAACTAAACATCATTTAACATTCAATAAAGCAAAAGTTTTACAAATATTACATTCTTTGCAAATCATCAGCCTTTTTCCAAAAATCAATTTTAATGTTTCCACAAACTCATCTTCATCTATAAGTAAATGCAATATAATTTTTTGAGGCAATAAATTTAATAATGCATTCAAACAATAATCATTTGAAGAAAATGAAATATCAGACAGATATTTAGGATAATCAAACTGATTATTATATAATAATATATTTTGTTTTTCATCTAATAAAATAGGTTCAGATTTGGAATAAATTACATGAATAGTACTAACCTTACTTTTTTGTGACCTAATATATCCCTGTAATAAATCTATAAATTCCCTATATTCTTTATCAATTATAAATTTATTAACCGCAATATCTACACATTCTTCAATTAATGAGTTATATTCAAACAATCTAAAATTTACAAATCCATCTAATATAAAAAATTTATTTTCTGAAATATACGTACATAAACTAGAATAAATATTCTCTTTTCTTATTTCAAAATCATCTGTATCTTTTGAATTTAGTATCTCTAAACAATTTTCATAAATAATACTTTTTTCTCTTGAATCAAAATAAAAAAAATCAGAATTAATTATTCTTTTTACTATATTTTTCTCATAAAACTCTATAATACAATTTACTAAAATATCTG
This sequence comes from uncultured Clostridia bacterium, assembly GCA_947581895.1. Lineage (GTDB taxonomy): Bacteria > Bacillota > Clostridia > TANB77 > CAG-508 > CAG-492. The sequence goes on from CANPWE010000016.1 coordinate 930, forward strand.
AAATTTTATTAATAAATAACCTCTCATTTTTTCCAGTATAATGTATTATAATATTTTTATAATATTTAAATTTATTTTTTGAAATATAAGTATCTTCTAAATTCATATTTTCAAATTCTTTTAGTAGATAATCTAATATAATTGTATTATTATTTTTTATACAGAATGATTTCATTAAAAATTCCCCTTTCCTCAGATATATATATTATCTACTAAAAATTGGTTAGATATACATATATTATTCAAGGAAAAGAGATTTTGAAACTTGTTTTAATATAAATTTTTTTTTATCAAGATAATTTAATTTATTTTTTTCATTCTCAAAATTAAATTCTAAGCTATAACTACACAATTGTTGATTATTCAATTTGTATTTTTTATTAACACTATTTATACCATATTTTCCATCTCCTAAAATTGGATGACCTATATGTGCTAAATGTGCTCTTATTTGATGGGTTCTTCCTGTATGTAATTCTACATCTAAAACAGCTAAATTTTTTTCATAATCTTTTTTTATAACTGTATATGATGTAACAATTTTTCTATACCCTGTTTTAGGATTATCTGAAATAATTACTAATGATTTTTTTGTATCTTTAAAAAGATATGCTTGTAATACTTTAGATTCTGCTTTTGGAATACCAATAACTACACATCTATAATGTTTAATAATTTTTTGTTTTTTAAACATATCTAAAATAATATCAAGACTTTCCTGATTTTTAGCAAATAGTACAAGACCTGTAGTATTTCTATCTAATCTGTGACATGGTTTTATAAATTCATTTTTATATTTATTTTTAGCATAACTTTCTAATGATTTTTCACCAGTTACTTCAATATTTACTGGCTTATCAAATATTACAATATTAGAATCTTCATATACAATATCTATTTTATGTGCCTTTTCTTCTTTAAATAAAAGTTCATCAACTATATAAACCTTAATTTCATCTCCTTCATATATAGTCTTATTTTCAGAAACTTTAATATCATTTATCCTAATATCCTTTTTTCTTAAAGCTTTATTAAAATTATTATTTGTTAATCCATCAAATGTGTCAAATAAAAAATTACTTAATTTTTTTCCATCATATTTTTTTATAACCTTTATTATTTTCATGTTATAATTATATATTATTTTTTATGAAAAGTAAATTACTAAATACATATTGTATCGTTTTTTCAAATATGCTACAATATAGCCATAAGGAGATGAATTTTATGGATTCCAAAAAATTAATTACAATTTTGGTACCCGCATTTAATGAAGAAGCTGTACTAAATATGCTATACGAAAGATTGCAAAAATTAATGGACTCAATTATAGACTATGATTTTGAAGTATTATTTATTAATGATGGAAGTACAGATAATACTCTTAATTTGATGAAAAATTTAAGAAATATAGATAACAGAATTTGTTATTTAAACCTATCAAGAAATTATGGAAAAGAAATTGCTATGATAGCAGGGCTTGATTATTCAAAAGGTGATGCTGTTATTATTATAGATGCAGATTTACAAGATCCACCAGAATTAATTCCAGAAATGATAAAATATTGGGAACAAGGATATGATGATGTTTACGCAAAACGAAAGTCTAGAAAAGGTGAAACATGGTTAAAAAAATTTACCTCCAAGATGTATTATAAAGCTTTACAAAGTGTAACAAAAATAAAAATTCAAAAAGATACTGGAGATTTTAGACTATTAGATAGGCGTTGTGTTGAAGCATTAAAACAAATTAGAGAATCTCAACGTTATACAAAAGGCTTGTTTAGCTGGATTGGATATAATAAAAAAGAAATATTATATGAAAGAGATCCACGTGCAGCAGGTAAAACTAAATGGAATTATAAAAAATTAATAGATTTATCTATAGATGGCTTAACTTCATTTACAACTGCACCACTTAGATGGTCTGCATTAATTGGATTACTTGTCTCTTTTGCAGGATTTATATATATGTTAGTTATAATTATAAAAACACTTATTTATGGAATAGATGTTCCTGGTTATGCTTCAATAATGGTAATAACACTATTTTTAGGTGGAATTCAACTTATTTTTTTAGGAATAATAGGTGAATACTTAGGTAGAGCATTTTATGAAACTAAAAATAGACCTATATATTTTGTAGATACATATAATGAAGAAAAAGAAACTAATATAAAAAAATAAAATATAAGCATTAAAGTTATTTATTCAATTATTAACTTTAATGCTTATTATTTTTTTAAATCAAATAGATTCAATTCCTCCTTCTAAATTATACACATTTTCATATCCCATTTTTTGCAATTTGTTCATAACTTTTTTACTTCTTCCTCCATACTCACAATATAAAATAATCAAATCATTTTTATTTTTGATAAATTTTTCAATTTCTGCATCAATATCTTGCATCGGAATATTTATTGCACCATCTAAATGATTATACATATATTCATCTTTTGTTCTAACATCTATAACAATTGCATTAGTATTTTCTTTTAACATTTTTTTCATTGTTGAATAATTTATATCATTTCCACAAGTACGCCTTAATTTTCTTTTTAACTTGTATATTAATTTTTTCAACATTATTCCCTCCCTTCTTATATATTTTGGGAATTTGGGGATATATACCTAAAATCTCATGTCAAAAATTTTAATTAACAATATTTTTATAAAATATCTACTATTTTTTACTAAACAACAGAAAAAGACATTATAATATATAATATTCATAATGTCTTTTTTTGTTTATTAACTTTATAAAGAAATTAATTTTTTTCTTCTTTAACTTCTTCCTTATTTTTTCTCTTATTCATTTGCTTTTCATAAATTCCAGTTAGTGCAGTCATAATACTAATATAAATAATAATTGCAACAGACATTACTAACCTATTTATTGGGCATCTTGTAATCGCTATTATTGAACCATATAATAACTCACCCATAATAGTATAAGATACAGCTTGATAAATAACTTTTGAAGCTCCTAATTTTCTGAATTTTATAGCCATATAAATTAATATTATAACTGTTGATATTGATAATGGAATAGCATATGGTTTTATAATATCTCTTAATCTATATCTAGGTATATAATTATCATTTATATCTTCATAAGTATTCTCTAAACCATATTTTTCATTAATTTTTGTATTTAATAACTGTTTTTGTTCTTCAGTTGCTTCATTAACTTTAATAGTAACATTGTCACTAAATACGCCAGCTTTTTGTATCTCTACATTTGTATTATTAAATACTTCATTAGTAATAGATTTTATATCTTTTATATTAAAATCCTTTCCTATATTTATATCTATTAAATGATAACCTTTATAATCAAAATCCACATTAAATCCTAAAGTACACACTATTATTATTCCTATAACAACAACAATTGCTAATATTGCAAAAATTTTATTTTTCATGTTTCAATCCCTCTTTCAATTTATTTATTTTTTACATTTGTTAAAATAGCTCTAGTTATAATATTGTTAAATATTTCAAATAAAATTATTCCCCAGAATATTACCATTCCAAAGCCACTTATCTCTAAAATGTTTGCGAACGCAATCGTAACAGACATTATAAATGCTGGGATTAGTATTTTTGAAAACTCTATTGTTTTTGTTGTAAATACTTTAGATGTTATCTTCTCATTATTTAATAGTTTAATTAAATAAATAAATTGTAATATTAACATTCCTATCATTGAGACTATTGCTGCAATTGATATTTGTACTTTTGTATATCTTAATACAAGTAACAATAATGCTCCAAAACCTATTATACTAAGCTCTGATAAAATTCCTTTTAATTTAAATTTGAATACTAAATATATAAACATTACTGCTGCTATTATAGCAAATATAATTACAATATTTAACTTGCTTATATTTGAGTGTATATCATTTGCATATTGTGCTGAATATTCTATTGGTAAACTATCATTTTCCATTAATACTTTCCTACAATTTGCTACTGTTAATACTTCATCTAGTTGTTTTTCATCTGTTGTATAACCACCTATACTTAATGGCATAACTCCATTTATTGCTGAATCTAAAAATTCTGTTTCAGTCATACCTTCTGTACTTAATATACTAGTTCCATCTATATAAATTTGTATAGTATTTTCTTTTTGAGCTCCATTTTCATCTGTTGGAATTACATAATTATTTTTTATTTCTTTAAATTTCTTTACTGCATCATTAGAAAATTCCATGTTAAATTTTACAACTGAACCAAAATAATTTGCATATGTATCATCTATTCCTGTTTCTACTTTACTAATACTACTATTATCTCCAATTATTTCACCAGTTTCAATAATTTTGATTTCAACTTTACCATTTTCAAAAACATTTTGCAATATGGTTCTATCTGCATCTTCAGGAACTTCCATAACAATACTACCTGATGGTTCATCAAGTCTTATTGTATATTGTTGTATTCCTGATTCTATCAATCTTTTTTCGATGATTGATTTAGATTTTTTGTAATTTTCTAATGTGTAAATATTTTCAGCTTGTCCATTTTGTTCATTAGATGTAGTTTCATTTGTTTCATTTTGTTCATTAGAAGTATCTTCATTTGCATTGCTTTCTTCAGTAGAAGTATTTTCATCTTCTTTACTTTCTTCATTAGAAGCATTTTCATCTGTTTCACTTCCGATTATTTTCTTCCTCTTGTGTACTTTCAGAAGTACTTTCTTCATTTTTTTCTACATCTAATTTTAAAATAGAATTTGTATCTAAATCCATTCCTAAAACATAATCTGGTAAAATATTTTTCATTATATTTTTATCTTTTACATATATTCCTCCAAATGAAATTAAACACAATAATATTATAACTAATATTGCTAAAATTGATTTTAAAGAACCTTCTTTTTTCACTTTTATTCCTCCCATTTTAAAGTAATTTTGTATCATTGATAATTAATTCAAACCAGATATTTAAAAACTTTGCTGCATGCTTACTCATCATAGTTCTATCCATAAAAATTTCAAAGTAATTTAATACTGGTGAAATATCAACATCAATAGTTAAATCTAAAATTACCTTTTTGTTTTCTTTTGATATCGTAAAATTTGCATTAGTTACTGCATAATTAACTTTGTCATGCTTATCAAATGTTGCTAGATTAGTATTTACAACTCTATCTCTATGAACGTCTGATTTGTCAGCTAATATTAATGCAGCTGAAATATCACTAACTGCGGTACCAGTTTTTTCATCATGATTACCAATTGCCATCATAATTTCAGTTCTTTCTTTAGAATCCATTCCCATATCTTTTAAAATTTGATAAGCAAGTATGGCTCCAGAATGAGCATGATCTGTTCTATTTACACTATTACCTATATCATGTAAATACCCTGCAATTCTGGCCAGTTCAACTCTTCTAGGATTATAGCCTAATATATCTAAAACATCTCCTGCTCTTTTTGAAACTATTCCTATATGCCTAAAAGAATGTTCTGTATATCCTAAAGCATTTAATTCATCTTGAGAACTCAAAATCAACTGCTGTACCTCTGGATTTTTTTTAATATCCTGTAATGTTATCATATCATTCCTCCAATTACTTTTAAATTTTATATTAAAATTATAAAAATATCAACTATTTTTGTAAAATTATTAATATTTTTTAATAATTTTAAATTTACTTACCAATATTTACTCCTATTATTCCACCTACTGCTCCCAAAATCATTCCTACAATAATAATTATAATAGAATTCATATTAAGACCAAAACCACAAAAAGCAATACTAGATAAAATATATAAACTTAATATGTATAATCCTGATACACATATTCCATTTATAATTCCATTTTTCTTCATTTTTAAACAACCAATAGAACTTCCTATTAATACACTTATTGCAGTTATTGTGATAATAACAGGTTTTATTGTATTTTCCTGAACAGAAGTCTTTACTAGTATATACGCATATATGAATATACAAATAATACTTACAATTAAAGAAATTATAAATCCCTTTATAATTAAACATACATTACTATTTTTATCTGTCCTTTTAATATTATTCATAAAAATCAAAACCTTTCTATATAAATATTTATATTGTAATATTATTGATTATTATCAATTTTTAGAACAGAAAAGGGTATTAATAAAGTTTTATTTTAGTTTTTTACTGAATTTATTATTGTTTATTACTTTATTATACCCTTTTTATTTCTTATTAATTATTTAATTACTTTTTTAATTTGTATTATTTGTATTACTATTTGTAGTTTTATCCGTGTTATTATTTGTGCTTCCATTTGTTGTTTTATTTGTACTTTCATTTGTTGTCTTACTTGTGTCTTTATTTGTAGTTTCGTTTGTAGTTTTGCTTGTGTCCTTATTTGTAGTTTGGTTTGTAGTTTTGCTTGTGTCCTTATTTGTAGTTTCGTTTGTAGTCTTGCTTGTATCATTATTTGTACTTTCGCCTGTAGTTTTGCTTGTGTCTTTATTTGTAGTTTCGTTTGTAGTCTTGCTTGTATCATTATTTGTACTTTCGCCTGTTGTCTTACTTGTGTCTTTATTTGTACTCTCACCTGTAGTCTTATTTGTGTCTTTATTTGTAGTTTCGTTTGTAGTCTTATTTGTGTCTTTATTTGTATTTTCGTTTGTAGTCTCATCTAATGAATTAATGTAATCAATAAGATTCTCTTTGTTACTATTATTAAATACAATACTGTATATTTCTTTTCCATCAATTGTTTCTTTATACACTCTATTTAAACTATTCTTAATTAAAACTACATTGTTTTTAGTTACAATTCCATATTTATCATCTTTTTCTACAACTATAGCATTTAGTTCTGGAACAAGTAAAACATTACTACTTGAACTTGAAGTATCACATCCTAAATCATCATATTCCAATTTTATAACTACTTTACCATCTAGATTTACAAATCCCCACAAGTTATTCTTTTTTACTGGTATTAAATTATCATATATAATGTATTTATTATTTAAATCATTATTTGTATATTTAGAAATATTAACTCCAATTTCATCATACTCCATAGGCAATATTTCTTCTTCTAATCCTATAATTCCATACTTTTTATTATCTTTTTTTTCTGTCTTAGTATTATCTTTTTTTTCTGTCTTATCAGTTGTACTAGAGCTATCAGTTTTTCCACTTGCAGATGTTTCATCTACAGTTTTGCTTACTAAAAACATTTTTTCATTAATTGGTCTTATGTCTTCATATTGAGGTGTTATTATGGTTTCTTTCCCATTATTTTCTGATAATTGTATAATTCCTTTATCACCTTTTTCTGATTCAACAATTAACTGATTATATCTTTCAATATACTCAATACTAGTATATTTAGGTGTTATTATTGATGAAGTTGATACTTTTGTTATTGATTTCTTTTTATTCTTATCATCTGTAGAAGAAGAAATTTCAGCTACACCTAACTTATCTGAACTATCTTTTACTATAACATAACCATCTTTTAATAATTTTTTATTTGCATATGATGTATCCCAAACTATAGAGGTATCTGGCTTAAATGTATCTGATTCTTCTTGGTTATAAAGACTTTCCATATATCCTATTGATACAATTGTAAAAACACCATTTGCATCTTCAAAAGCAGTATTCATTGCAATTTTTGTAGCATTTATTGGCATATATATTTTTCCATTAGACTCTTTTATAATTGGATTATCTAATGTATAATAATGCAATTCTCCTGTTTCTGATAATATTTTATAAATCTCATTAGATCCAACTTTGAAAAAAGTACTTTCACGTGAGTTTGTTACATAACATGTATTTTCATCTTCAACATCAATATCTCCACTTTTATAATTATAACCATTACTTGGTATAATTTTTGCTAGACCTTCTATCCAAATATAATAAACACCATCTTTATCTATTAAATAATCTGAATATTTATATTCTTGATTGTCTACAACAAGTTTAATCTTATTTTTATTAGCAGTAGTTGCATATACTAATAATACTATTACAATAAGTATCAATGCAATTATTCCAATAATTAATGCCATTAGAATTTTTTTATTATTACTACCTGTCCCATAATTTTGATTTACTAAATCCATTAATAACCCCCCTATTATTTTGTATAACCATACTTTTTATAAAATTCATTCCTAAAGTTTAATAAATTATCATTCTCTATTTCTATTCTAACCTTTTCCATTAATTTAGTCAAGAACTTTAAATTATGAATTGTTAATAATCTAATTCCTAAGATTTCATTAGCTTTTATTAGGTGGCGTATATATGCTCTAGTATAATTTCTACATGTGTAGCAATCACATTCAGAATCTAAAGGGGTAAAATCTCTTTCATATGTGGCATTTCTTGCAACTACTTTTCCGTTCCATGTCATTGCAGTTCCATTTCTTGCTATTCTTGTTGGTAGAACACAATCACACATATCTATTCCAGCTAGAGCTGCTTCAATCAAATAATCTGGTGTACCAACTCCCATTAAATATCTTGGTTTATTATTTGGCATTTTAGGTGCTGTATATCTTAAAATATCTAAAAATTCTTCCTTTGTTTCACCTACACTTATTCCACCTATTGCATATCCTGGTAAATCAAGTGAAATTAAATCTTCCAAACTTTTATCTCTTAAATCTTTGTAAAAACCTCCTTGAATAATACCAAACAAAGATTGTTCTTCAATATTTTTATGAGCTTGTTTACAACGTTTTGCCCATCTTGTAGTTCTTTCCATTGATTGTTTAGTATATTCATATGTTGCTCCATGTTCAACACATTCATCAAAAGCCATTATAATATCTGCACCTAAATCTTCTTCAATTTCCATGACTTTTTCTGGAGTAAATAAATGTTTACTTCCATCTAAATGTGATTTAAATTCTACACCTTCTTCACTTATAGTGCGTAAATCTCCTAAACTGAAAACCTGAAAACCTCCACTATCAGTAAGAATTGGTCTATCCCATTTCATAAAATTATGAAGTCCTCCTGCTTCTTTTACTAATTTACTTCCTGGTCTTAAATATAAATGATATGTATTTGATAAAATAATTTGAGCATCTATTTCTTTTAATTCTTCAGGAGTCATTGATTTAACAGTTGCTTGAGTTCCAACTGGCATAAATACAGGTGTCTGAATATCTCCATGTGGAGTATGTATTACTCCTCTTCTTGCACCTGTAAATTTATCTTCATGTATTAATTCATATGTTACTGCTGATTTCATTTAATTTTACCTCTCTTTTTTTATTCTATTGTAAATATTTAATATGATATTTTAAATATCTTTCATTTACTAAAATATTATTATTTTATAAACATTGCATCTCCAAAGCTAAAAAATCTATACCTTTCTTTTACAGCTTCCTCATATGCTTCCATCACAAAATCCTTACCTGCTAATGTTGAAACTAACATTATTAAAGTTGATTCTGGTAAGTGAAAATTTGTAATTAAACAATCTATACATTTAAATTTATACCCTGGATATATAAATATATTTGTATCACCTTCAGTTTCTTTTACAAATCCGTTTATTATCAGCTACTGATTCTAATACTCTACAAGAAGTAGTTCCAACAGATATAATTCTACCACCATTTCTTTTTGCATTATTAATTTTGTTTGCATCTTCTTCTTTTATATAATAGTGTTCAGAATGCATATCATGTTCTTCAATATTTTCAACTTTTACAGGTCTGAATGTTCCAATTCCAACATGTAATGTTACATTTGCAATTTCTACACCTTTTTGTGTTATCTTATCTAACAACTCATCTGTAAAATGTAATCCTGCTGTTGGAGCTGCAGCTGAACCTTCATATTTTGCATATACTGTTTGATATCTATCTTTATCATTTAATCTTTCTTTTATATATGGAGGTAATGGCATTAATCCAATTTGATCTAAAATCTCATTAAAAATTCCACTATATTCGAATCTTACTTTTCTATTTCCATTATCCATATGTTCTAAAATTTCTGCTTTTAAAATACCATTTCCAAAAACAACTTTAGCACCTTGTTTTAAACGTCTTCCTGGATGAACCATTACTTCCCAAATATCTCCCTCAATCCTATTTAAAAGTAAAAATTCGACATTTACACCAGTATCTTCTTTTACTCCATATAATCTTGCAGGAATAACTTTTGTATTATTTCTTACTAAACAATCACCTGGTTTTAGATAATCTAGTATATCTTTAAAAACTTTATGCTCAATTGTTTTTTTTGTTTTATCTAAAATCATTAATCTTGATTCATCTCTTTTTTGAATTGGTGTTTGAGCTATTAATTCTTCTGGTAAATTATAATTAAAATCTGATACTTTCATTTTTCTTTTTCCTTTTCTTTTACATAATTACTTAAAATATTATACTAAAAAATTAATCAAAATGCAATATAAAAAAAGAATATGTATATAAGGCTATTTTTTACAGTCTTGTATACACATCCTTTTTTTGATGTTTAAATAATTCTTATTTTTTAAATTAATGAATTTTAACTTTATTTTAATGCTTCACTACACTTATGACATATTGTAGGATTTTCCTTATCATCTCCAACTGTAGTTGAATACATCCAACATCTTTCACATTTTTCTCCTTCGGCAACTTCAACTTTTATATCTGATTTTCCTTGTACAACATCTAATCCAGAAACAATAAATACTGTCATTAATAAATCCTTATTTTCCTGTAAAAACTTATATTCTTCACCTTCTGCTGATATAACTACTTTAGAATTTAAAGAATGTCCTATAATTTTTGCAGCTCTTGCCTCTTCTAATTTTTTTGCAACATCTTCTTTTATCTTTAATATTTTATCCCATTTATTTTCTAATTCCTTGTTTTCATATATTGGATTTACAGTTGGATAAAATTCCATCATTACACTTTCAGCATTTTCATTAACTTTATGTTTCATATATTTCCATATTTCTTCAGCAGTAAATACAGTCATTGGAGCTAATATTCTAACTAATGCATTTAGAATCTCATACATTGCTGTTTGAGCTGCTCTTCTTTCTTTTGAATCTGGTTTAGCTGTATATAATCTATCTTTAATTATATCTAAATAAAAATTACTCATATCAACTACACAGAATGTATTTATTGCTTGATATGCTTTATTGAAATCATACACATCATATGCTTTTGTACATTCATCAATTAATTTATTTAATCTTATTAGTGCCCATTTATCTATTTCTTGTAAATCTTCATAATTTACTGGACTATTTACATCAAAATCATCAGTATTACCTAATATATATCTTGCTGTATTACGTATTTTTCTATAAACTTCTGATACTTGTTTTAATATTTCTTTAGATAATCTTACATCAGATTTATAATCTGATGATAATACCCAAAGTCTTAGTATATCTGCACCATATTCATCTACAACTTCTTGTGGATCTATACCATTTCCTAATGATTTATGCATTTGTCTACCTTGTGCATCAACTGTCCAACCATGTGTTAAAACCTCTTTATATGGAGCATTTCCAGTTACTGCAATTGCTGTTAATAATGAAGATTGGAACCATCCTCTATATTGATCAGCACCTTCCAAATATAAGTCTGCAGGATATGGAAGTCCTCTTTCAGCAAGTACACTTTTATGTGTTGAACCAGAATCAAACCACACATCCATTATATCTGTTTCTTTTCTAAATTCTGTACATCCACATTTATCACATTTTGCATTTTCTGGCATTAATTCTTTTTCATCAAAATCATACCAACAATTTGTTCCATGCTTTCTTACTAAATTTTCAATCTTTTCTAAACTTTCATCTGTGACATATTCTTTTTCACAGTTCTTACAATAAAATATAGGAATTGGAACACCCCATGTTCTTTGACGAGAAATACACCAATCATTTCTTTCTTCAATCATTCTTGTTATACGTTCTTCTCCCCAATCTGGTATCCAATTAACTGTTTTTATTTGGCTTATAGCATCTTTTCTAAACTTATCTATTGAAGCAAACCATTGCTTTGTAGCTCTAAATATTATTGGTTTTTTACATCTCCAACAATGTGGATATGAGTGATTTATTTTTTTCTTTGCTAATAATAAATCATTCTCATCAAGCCATTTTATTATTTCTTTATTAGATTTTGCATAAAACATTCCTTCAAATGGCCCAGCTTCTTCTGTTTGATAGCCCTTATCATCAACACAAACTATCATTTCTAATCCATTTTTTAGTCCACATAAATAATCCTCTTTACCATAGCCAGGTGCAGTATGAACTAAACCTGTACCAGTTTCTAAGTCTACATCTATTGTATCTACACTTCCCATAACTACTTTTGATTCTCTAGGTAAAAATGGATGTTTACATCTAATTCCTCCTAATTCAGAACCATCAAGTTCTTTTATTATTACATAATCTTCAATTTCTGCTTCTTTCATTACTTTTTCTACAAGTTCTGTAGCTATTACTAATTTTTCTCCATTAGCTTCTATTAGACTATATTTAAATTCTGGATTAACTGTTATACCTGTATTTCCTGGTAATGTCCATGGTGTTGTAGTCCATATTACAAAATAAGTTGCTCTTTCATCAAATAATCCATTTCCTTCTACAACAGGAAATTTAACATATACAGTATCTGAATCTACATCTTTGTACTCAATTTCTGCTTCAGCTAAAGCAGTTTCACAATCAGTACACCAATATACTGGTTTCAACCCTTTATATATGTAACCTTTTTTATACATGGTTCCAAATACCTTTAATTGTTCTGCTTCAACTTGTGGTTGATATGTTATATATGGATTTTCCCAATCAGCTAAAACTCCTAATCTTTTAAAACCTTTAGTTTGAACATCTATATATTCATTATTAAAACCCTTACATGCATCTCTAAACTCTGATACTGGTATCTCATCTCTATTTAATCCTAATTTTTCAATTGCTTTCTTTTCTGTTGGCATACCATGTGTATCAAACCCTGGTATAAATGGTGTATAATATCCTTTTAAATTTTTATATCTTACAATAGTATCTTTTAATATTTTATTTAATGAATGGCCTATATGTATTCCACCATTAGCATATGGAGGTCCATCATGTAAAACAAAAGATTGCTTACCTTCATTTTTCTTTAACATTTTTTCATATAAATTGTTTTCAAGCACTTCTTCAAGTATTTTTGGTTCGTTTTCTGGTAAATTTCCTCTCATAGGGAAATCTGTTTTTGGTAAATTAAGTGTTTTACCATAATCTTTCTTTTCTTCACACATTTTTACATCTCTCCTTTTTTTATATAAAATGATTTTAAAATTATAATTCTAACTATATGTTTTACAAATATTTTATAAAACATCAAAAAAGCTATTCATCCTAAATTATATCTAGGACGAATAGCTTTAAATCCGCGGTACCACCTATTTTAAAAGATTTAATATATAGTTTTGCTTAATCAATCTTAATTAAATATAATAAATATTTTGACTATAAAAATCTTTTCTCTTAAAAATCTTTTAACGCAAGAATACGATTTAGCTTAATAATTATCTGATATATAAACACTTAAATTTTCAGCTAAATAACCTAAAGGTGATAACAAATAATTTATTATCTTACTAGAATTCCACCACTTTCTAGCTCTCTATTAGTTTTACATTATTTGTATTGTCCTTTACATTGTTTTTATTTATTAATGATAACATATTATCATATTTCTTAGTTGTTTTCAATAGTTTATTTTCATTTTCTTTATTTTCTTTAATCTTAATTATTAGCACATAACAAATTTGTATTTTATTAAAAATTTGTATAATCTAAATATATTACATATTTGACATTAATTCTTCAAATCTTTCTGCTGTAATTACTTCTTTTTCTAATAATTCATTTGAAATGACCTCAAGAGCATTCATATGTTTTGCTAAAATAGTTTGTGCTTTTAGATATGCTTCATCAACAATTGATTTTATTTCATTTCCTATAATATCTCCATATTTGTCACCTAAAAGTTCTAATTGATATGGATCTTTTTCTAAATTAATATGAATTTGACCAACAGCATCACTCATACCATATACAGTAACCATATTTTTAGCAATATCATTTGCAACCTCTAAATCATTGCTTGCACCTGTTGAAATATCACCTAAAGCCAATTTCTCAGCTGCTCGTCCACCAAATAATGCTATTAGTTTTTCTTCCATTTCATTTTTTGAAATATAGCATTTATCTTCACTTGTCCTATACATTGTATATCCACCTGCTACACCTCTTGGAATTATTGATATTTCTTTTATATCTTTTTGTGTTTCTAGGAAATGACTTACTACTGCATGACCAGCTTCATGTACTGCAGTTCTTTTCTTATCTTTGTCTGATATCATTCTATTATGTTTTTCTAATCCAACTGTTACCTTTTTTAATGCATCTTCAATATCTTGGTTTGTTATACTATCACGTTCTTTAATTGTTGCAATTATTGCTGCTTCATTTAATATATTAGCAAGTTCTGCTCCAGTAAATCCTGCTGTATCTTCTGCAATACTTCTTAAATTTACGTTTTGTGCAAATTTTTTGTCTTTTGCATGAATATTTAAAATTGCTTCTCTTCCATTTAAATCTGGTAATGCTACTGTTATTTGTCTGTCAAATCTTCCTGGACGTAGTAAAGCTTTATCTAACATTTCTGGTCTATTAGTTGCAGCTAGTACTATTATAGTTTCTTCTGTATTAAATCCATCCATTTCAACTAAAAGTTGATTTAAAGTTTGATTATTTTCTGATTCAGCTCCAGTTGAAGATGTTCTTCTTGAACCTATAGCATCTATTTCATCTATAAAAACTATACATGGTGAAACTTTTCTTGCTTTTTCGAACAATTTTCTTACTCTTGAAGCTCCTAATCCTGCAAACATTTCTATAAATTCAGAACCACTCATTGATATAAATGGAACATTCGCTTCCCCTGCAATTGCTTTTGCTATTAAAGTTTTACCTGTTCCAGGGTTACCACATAGTAAAACTCCACGAGGTATCTTAGCACCCATTTCTTGGAATTTTTTTGGATGTTTTAAGAAATCTACTATTTCTATCATTTCTTGTTTTTCTTCATCTAGTCCTGCAACATCTTCAAATTTTGTTTTTGTTTCTTGTGTTTCTGAGTCATATACTTTTCCTTTTTCACCTAATCCTTGCATTTTAAAAATCATACATGCTAATACTACTAATATAATTGTTGGTAAAAAAGATACTATACTTCTTAACATTGTTACTAATACATTTCTTTCTTTTTGATTAAAGTTTATCTTTACACCATTATTAGATTTATCTTGTACTAGCTCAATAAAAGAATCTATACTTGGTATCAAAACATTTTTTTCTTCATCTTCATTAGCTAATTTTATTTTAGCAGTATTGCTTCCTTCTACCATTTCAATTTCTTCTATAGTACCTTCATTTATACTTGTAAGTAATTGTGAATATGAGAAATCTTTGTTTTCATCTTTATTATAATACCTCATAAATAAGACTATCCCTATGACAGCAATAATAACTAATATAACTGAAATTAATATAGTTATATTTTGTTTTTTATTATTTTTATTCTCATTATTTTTTGATTCCATTATTTTTCTCCTTTTGTATTATTTTCTTCATCATTATTAATATTTATTCTATTTAACATTATTTTTATTTAAAATTTTGTAAAATTTATTTTCTTAAGATTAATTTTATATTAATTTAATAAGTTAAAACAATTTTGTATTTTAATTTTAATTATAAAAAATTTAATTTATTTGTATTATAAATTTAGTTTTTATTTGTGCTATCATTTGGATTATTATTTTTTTCATTATTTGGATTGTTATTTTGTTTATCTGTATTATTGTTGTTATTATTATTGTTATTATTATTGTTGTTGTTGTTGTTATTATTGTTGTTATTATTGTTATTATTATTGTTATTATTATTGTTATTATTGTTGTTGTTATTGTTATTATTATTGTTATTATTATTGTTATTATTATTATTATTGTTATTATTATTGTTATTATTATTATTATTGTTATTATTATTGTTATTATTATTGTTATTATTATTGTTGTTATTATTGTTGTTGTTATTTGTCTTTTCTATTCTGTTTACACTTATTATTATCTTAGCTTGTTTTGATACTATCGCACCTGGTTGTATACTTTGAGATAAAACTATTCCATTAGCTTTTGTAGAATCAGATTTATATTCAACTGTTATTGATAAATTTCCTAATTTACTTCTAGCCTCACTTTCAGATTTTCCTACAACATTTGGAACTGTAATATCTGTATCTTTTTCCTCTGGTTTATCATTTTCTGTTTCATCATTTTCTTTTTCAGTTTCATCATTATTATTGCTTGTTTCAGCTGTGTGTATATCACATTTTTCTCCAATTACAGTATATTTATTACCACTTTTTGTTTTCCATGTTGCATTAACTTCTTTTTCAGGTTTAGCTAATCCCCAAACAGTTTCTGTATTCTTACAAAATTCTGTTGCTAGTTTTCTTGATTCAGAACATATTACAAAAGAATTATGTCCATCACATTTTCCAGGAACAGCACCTTCAACAAAATACTCTTGGTATGTATTTTTGCATGAACTTGTTGCACATTTACCAGATGTCCTACAAATCATTGCAGTAACAACATTACTTGGTTGATCAAAAGTTTTGCTTTCTAAATTTGCGTGGATTTTTTTCATAACATCAGCCCATATTAAAGTTGCTGGACTTCCCCCTGTAGTTGATACATATTCATTATGGTCATATCCAAACCATGTTGCAGCTGTATAATATGGAGTAAATCCACATAACCATAAATCACATTGGTCATCTGTTGTACCTGTTTTGGCAGAAACTTCCATATTATCCATTTTACAAACCTTTGCTGTTCCATTTGAACCTTCAATTGGCTGTTTTAATAAATTCTTCATAACATAGGCATTTCCTTCAGACATTACTCTTCTTGTTTCTTGTACTGGTTCTAATATAACATTACCTGATGAATCTTCAACTTTTGTATAAAATGTTGGTTCAATATATACACCATCATTTGCAATTGCTGAATAAGCTCCAGCCATCTCAAGTGGACTAATACCATAAGTTACACCACCTAAAGCTGTTGCTAAATTTGAATCACCATTTCCATCTGTTGTTTCTGATGTTTTTTTCAAAGATGTAATTCCTAAATCTCTCATATAATCAATTGCATTATCTGGACCTAATTCACTCATTACTTTACATGCAACTATATTTGATGATACTTCTAATGCATCTCTTATAGTACATAAACCTGATTTTGCTGTTGAAGCATTTGGTGGATTATAATTTGTGCCAAATGTTGTTGGACTATTATCATAGATTGTTGATGCATTTATTATTCCTTTTTCTAAAGCTGGTCCATATACACCTATTGGTTTTATTGAAGAACCTGGTTGTCTTAAACTATCTACTCTGTTTATACCAATAGCATTTACATCTGTTCCTAAACCTCCCATACATCCTACTACTCTTCCTGTTTTATGGTCAATTATTACCATTGCAGACTGTGTATGTGTTCCTTCATTTTCTTTAGTTTTTCCTGGCTTGATATATGTATCTGACTTATATTCTTCTTCAAGAGTTTGTTGAATAGATGGTACTCGTGCTGTATATATTTTTAATCCTCCACTATACACACGACTTTTAGCATATTCATATGACATTCCTTTTTCTTCTACCATTTCATCAATTACTTGATTTACTGCTTCTGAAATATAATAATCTTCAATTGTTGATTTAGGTAATTCACCTTTTGTAAATTTTAGACCTTCATCAACTTTAGCTATTGCATCATTATATTCTCCATCTGTTATAAATCCTAATTCCTTCATTTTACCTAAAACTGTTTTTGTTCTTGAATTTATTTTTTCTGTATTAGGATTTTCTCTATATGGATTATATTGAGTTGGACTATGTGTTACACCTGCTAGAAAAGCACATTCTTCTAATGATAATTCACTTGCAGATTTATTAAAGTAATATCTTGATGCAGTTTCTACTCCACATATATCTCCACCACTTGATGCAAGAGGTATTAAGTTTAAATATAGTTGTAAAATTTCTTTTTTATTAATCATTTTTTCTATTTGGTATGCTCTTGACATTTCTCTTATTTTTCTATTCATTCCAGCAGTACCAACACTATCTTTTTCATTAGTTATATTTTTTACTAATTGTTGAGTTATAGTACTTCCTCCAAAATTTGAAGAACCAGAATGTGTTAAATATGTAAATGTAGCTGCAGCAGTTCTTTTTATATCTACTCCATGATGTTGATAAAATCTTTCATCTTCAATTGCTACAAACGCATCAGGTAAATACTTACTCATATCATCTATACTTATAATTTGTCTATTCTCTTTTCCTGATAATTCTGCAATAACATTACCTTCTGCATCATAAACTATTGTATTTGAATAATTTATTAATAAATCTTCCTTAGTTAAAGCAAATTTGTCACTAAAAAATACACCTACAAAAACACCACCAGCTATCAATATTAGTAAAAAAATTAATAATATAAAAATAATAATTACTTTTTTTATTACTGAATGGTTCTTTTGTTCTTTTTTAGATTTTTTCTTTTTGGAATTTCCTTTTTTTATTGGATTGCTACTAATTTTATCTTGATTTATGGAATTTCTTTTATAATTCTTTTTATTCTTTTTTCTTTTATTATTAGTTCTACCACCCATTTTTTTACTCCTTTTCTAACTAATTATTTTAGTTAATCTTACCTACATATTATATTACAAAATTGCCAAAATTGAAAGACCTTTTTCAATTTTTATTTAATTAGATGTTATGTTTTAATACTTTTTCACACAAATTATTGTAAAATAGCCTAAAAAATATTAAACTGTAACAATTAAATTAATAATATCTTTGTAACTTGTTACAATATTAGCTCCTTGTTTTATTAAATCATTTGTTCCAATAGAATTACTATTATCAATATTTCCTGGTACAGCAAATACTTCTTTTCCTTGTTCTAATCCAAAATCAGCTGTAATTAAAGATCCACTTTTCTTTTTTGCCTCTATTACTAGTACCCCATCAGAAAGTCCACTAATTATTCTATTTCTTGCAGGAAAATTAATCTTATTTGGTTTAGTCCCAATAATATACTCTGTAATTATTAAACCATTATTTTTTAAAATTTGCTCAGATAAATATTGATTTTCATATGGATAAATATTATCTATTCCATTTCCTATTACTGCAATTGTATCTCCCTGTGCTTCTAATGCTCCAATATGAGAATATTTATCTATTCCTTTCGCAAGCCCACTTATAATACATATATTTTGTTTAGCTAACTCATATGATAATTTTTGTGCAACATTTTTTCCATATATACTACATTCTCTACAACCTACCATTGCAACACCTTTTTTTTCTAATAGTTCTAAATTTCCTTTAGCAAATAATATAATTGGAGGATCATAAATATTTTTAAGCTTTTGGGGATATTTTTTATCAAATATTGTAATCATATGTATATCATTATTCCTCATATATTCTTCATATATTTTTAAATCACATCTATATTTTTCATTAAGTATTTCATTTATACAATTTTCATTTAAATCTAGTATTTCACTTAATCTTATTTTATCTAAATTCCATATTTTCTCAGGTGATTTAAATTTCTCTAATAATTTTTTCTTTTGTATACAAGTTATTTTTTCTATTCTAGAAAACCATATCCAATATTTACTATTTTCATCACTCATCTTCATTATTCTATACTCCTTTATAATATATTTAGGTTTTAAAAATGGTTTTACCTATAACCTTTTATTTTTATTGTTTTACATAATTTCTATACAATTGTACAAAAAAAGGGCTATATATTTTACAATTTTGCCCCCCAAAAAATTATTTTTCCATATTTTTTGCTGCTTTAACAACATTTTCCATAAGCATTGCTACTGTCATTGGCCCTACTCCTCCTGGAACAGGAGTTATATATGATGCTTTTTTTTCTACATTTTCGAAATCTACATCTCCAACTATTTTTCCTTCATTATTTCTATTTATTCCCACATCTATGATAACAGCCCCATTTTTTACCATATCTTGTGTAACAAATTTAGCTTTTCCAATTGCAGAAATTAATATATCTGCATCTGCTGTAATTTTTTTTATATTTTCTGTTTTTGAATGACATATAGTAACTGTACCATTCTTTTTTAACATACATTGAATTAAAGGTTTACCCACAATATTACTTCTTCCTATAATTACAACATTTTTTCCTTGTACATCTATATTATACTCTTCAAGCATTTTTACAATACCAAATGGAGTACATGAAACAAAACAATCCTCACCTATTGAAAGTTTTCCTACATTTATAGGATTAAATCCATCAACATCTTTTCTATAATCAATCTTACTAAAAGCTTTATTTATATCTAAATGTTTTGGTATTGGACTTTGCAACAAAATTCCATGTATATCTTTTCTATTATTCAAATTTTCTATTAAATCCAATAATTGATTTATAGTTATATCTTCCTCCATTAAAAATTCTTCATAATCTATTCCAATTTCTTCACAGGCTTTGCTTTTATTCTTAACATATACTTTTGATGCTTTATCATCACCAACCATAATAACAGCAAGTTTTGGACATATTCCATTCTTTTTTAACTTGTCTACTTCACCTTTTAGATTTTGCCTTATGTTTTTTGCAAGTTCTTTTCCATTTATTATATCAGCCATTTTCCTTCCTCCATTCTTGATAAAAATACATTAAAATATATTAAAGAGCACTTTGATTTTGCAAAATTTGAACATTTAAAGCAATATTTTCTGCATCTAAACCATTCAATTTTTCTAATTCTGAAATACTACCATGTTTAACAAATGTATCTTCATATCCATATGATTTAAACTTTACATCAGGTATTCTACACTCATTAATCAATTCTGAAACACTAGTTCCTAATCCACCACGCAAAATACCATCTTCAATTGTAATAACATTTTTTGTTTTCCTAATAGAAGCTTCAATAATATTAGAATCCAATGGTTTCAAAAACCTAGAATTTATCACTTCACAATTAATTCCTTGTTTCATTAATAAATTACTAACTTCTACTGCTCTTTCAACCATTTTACCAATTGCTATAATTGTTAAATCTTGTCCACTTTTCAAAACTTCTGCTTTACCTAAATTAATATCATCACATTTTTCAAATTTATATTCTCCCTCTCCACCTCTTGGATATCTTATAACAACAGGAGAATTT
Source organism: uncultured Clostridia bacterium (assembly GCA_947581895.1). Taxonomy (GTDB): domain Bacteria; phylum Bacillota; class Clostridia; order TANB77; family CAG-508; genus CAG-492. The sequence goes on from CANPWE010000016.1 coordinate 22,275, forward strand.
AAATTAATAGCAAATTCAAGCATTTTTTCTAACTCCTCAAAATTTTTAGGAGCCATAATTGTTATATTAGGAATTAATGAGAAAAATGACATATCAAAAATTCCTTGATGTGTTTCACCATCATTACCTACAATTCCTGCCCTATCTACACACATAACCACTGGTAAATTTTGAATACATATATCATGAATTACTTGATCATATGCTCTTTGATAAAAAGATGAATATATTGGAACAACTGGTTTAAATCCTTTTTTTGCCATTCCTGCAGCCATTCCTAATGCATGTTGTTCTGCAATTCCTACATCAAAAATTCTATGTGGAAATATTTTCTTAAATTCATTAAGACCTGTACCATCAATCATTGCAGCAGATATTGCAACTATTTTTTCATCTTTTTTTGCTAGTTCAATTAATTTCTTTCCAAAAATTTTTGAATAATCATCTTTTTTTTCTTTTTTAGGCAAGCCTGTTTCTATATCAAAACTTGATGTACTGTGAAATCTATCTGGATTTTCTTCAGCAAATTTATATCCTTTTCCCTTTTTAGTAACTACATGTATTAAAACTGGACCTTTTATTGTTTTACTTGTTTTTAAAACATTCTCTAATTTTTCAATATTATGACCATCAACAGGACCTAAATATGTAAAACCTATATCTTCATAATACATTTTTGGTATAAATATTTGTTTAATTCCCTGTTTTATTTTTTGTGCTAATTTTACAATAAATTTACCTATAATTGGTATTTTTAATGTAATCATTTTTAATTTACTATTAGTTTTAGTATAAAATCTTTTTGTTCTTAACTTACTTAAAAAACAAGTAATTCCACCAACATTTTTAGAAATGCTCATTTCATTATCATTCAAAATTACAGTTATATCTGCATTACTACTTCCTGCATCATTTAAAGCTTCTTGTGCCATTCCACCAGTTAATGCACCATCTCCAATTACTGCAATTACTTTTTCTTTTTTATTTTCTAATTTATTAGCTCTTGCCATCCCTAATGCAACAGAAATTGATGTTGAACTATGTCCTGTATTAAAACAATCAAATTCAGACTCACTTGTTTTAGGAAAACCAGAAATTCCATTTAACTGTCTTAAAGTTGACATCTTATCTTTTCTTCCAGTTAAAATTTTATGTACATATGTTTGATGTCCGACATCCCAAATAATTGAATCATTAGGTGTTTCAAACACACTATGTAATGCAATTGTAAGCTCAACAACACCTAAATTAGAAGCAAGATGTCCTCCATTTTTTGATACTATTTCTATTATTAAAGCTCTAATTTCCTCTGCTAACTTTTCCTGTTCTTTTATATCTAATTTTCTTAAATCTTCTACATTATTTACTCTTTTTAAAATTTCTTCCACTTATAATTCTGTACTCCTTTTACTATACTAGCTATTTTTTTATATCACAAAATAGATAAATTGTCTATCATTGTTTACAATTTTTAAATGTAAATTGTTACTATTTAACACTTCTCACATAACCAAACTTTGTAGAGTAGTCAAATTCAATAGTTATGTAATGCAGAAAAATATATTAATATGCAGTGAGTGCGCAGTTTGGCGCTCCTCATTAATGTCTTCCTCCAAACTCAAGCGCCAGTAAACGAACGGAATATTAATATATTTTTCTGCATTACATAACTATTGAATTTGACGGCTTATTGCAAAAGTATTAAACAATAACTGTGAATTTTTCAATTTTAATCAAAACCTGTTCACTTTTTCTTACAAATCGCATATACTTATTTCAGGAGGTATTCATTATGGATGGATTATACGAATTTAATATACAAACACCTATGGGCAATATTAAAGCCTTAGTAAAATTAATAACCAACGGAAATAATCTAAGTGGATATATTGACGTTATGGGAAAAAGAAATCAATTTAACAATGGAACAGTAAATGGAAATAACCTATCACTAACTGGTAAAATCTCAGCAGGAATGTTAAATATTCAATATAATATAATGGGAAATATTCAAGGAAATAATTTAAACCTTAATGCTCAAACAAATATGGGTAACTTTAATTTACAAGGTAATCGAATTTCTTAAATATTAAAATAGAAAAGAAGGAATATTATGGAAGTACTAACTTTATAAATAGTATATAACATTCCTACTTTTTCTTTTTATTTAAATCTCTCGATTAACACCATGTATAGCTCCCCACATACAAGGTTGATTACAGTGCCAATTAGGAAATGTACACCTAGCTCCTTTTGAAAATGGTAATAAATATTCATAAATTTCTTTTTTAGAATCTTTTGTTTTCTCCATATATTTATCAAGTGTTTTTTTAGTTTGTATAGCAATTTCAAGTTGAGCAGCTCCACATAATCTTTCTTGACATTTCATTACAAAATTTTCTACAGTTCCTCTTTCATTAATATCTAATAATAATCCTTGAGGAAATTCTTCATCAAGAGATGAAATATCTGTTAGCCACTCTTTTTCATAATTAGTATCTTTAATAATTGGAGGTACAAAATATTTATGTTCTTCTGGGATAAAAATTTCATAATATAATGTACGATGTCTTTGAGCTTGAGCAAGTTGTGCAAATGTACCTGTATAATTTATGCAATAATTTTCTCCAAACTCTTCTTCTCTTTTTCTTTTTCCAAATATTGAAATAGTTCTATTTTTTATATCTGAATTAAGTTCAGGCACAAGTAAATCACTAATCTGATTATTAAATTCCTCAAACACTTTTTTCAATTTCATATTAAAAGGTGTATCTTTAGCATTTTTCACAAAATTTTCAAACCAATGAGCAATATAATTCAATTGTCCAAAATTAACAGTATATTCCATAATTGTTGCAGGTGTAAAAATACTTATTAAATATCTTGCATTTTCCATTGCAAGTTTTTTTATTTTTTTGTCATCAATTTCTGGATATTTTTCTTTTATTACATTTTGATATATGTCAATCCATTTTTCATATAGTCTTTCTTCCTTTTCTGAAGGTTCCATTTTTGTATATCTTGCAGATTTTTCTGAAGTGTTATACATTTTTTCATTATTTAAAATCATTGCAAGGATTTTAGGAATTCCTTCTAAAGCTAAATTATATGTAACATGTCCGAAAACACTATGATGACCTGATTCTAATGTTCCTTTAGCTCTTTTTTCTGTTTTACTTATATCTTCTGAAAATAATGTATCTAAACTATCAGGCATATAACATATCCCAGCTGATTTTCCTGAAAAATTAATTGCTTCCTTTTTTGGCATTTCATACCCTACTTTTGTTGAGGCAAGAACTTTTACTTTCATAATTTTTTCTCCTTTTATGTTTATAATTACTGTTTTTCAAGTTTCTTGAATTATAGCATTTTAAATCTAATAATTCAAGAAATTTATCTTTATATTTTTATGTGTTTTTTTTTATACTTTTGCAACAAGCCGTCAAATTCAATAGTTATGTAATGCAGGAAAAATATTATTTTATAAGTATATTCAAAATATCAATTTCTTGTTTCATATTTTCATCACCAATTTCTTTTATTTCATTATCCATATAATCTTTAAATTTTGCAAATAATTCAGCATATTCTTTACTTACAGTAAGTGCTGTAGACATTCTTTCATTTTCTCCAATAATTTCATAAACTTCACTTTCACTATAAACACAATCTTCTATTCCTGTTTTCTCAGTAATTAAAAAATTAGGTTTATTATTTTCTGCTCTTTCATATAAAATCCAATTTTTCATCATATTAGCATATCTAGCTAAAACTATACCTTTTCTGATTCCAGTATTATCATAATTCTCGGTTTCTACATTTTTAAACTGAATATCTTGTGAATTAGAATATTCTTTTCCATCTCTGTCTTTATATGATACACTTAACTTTAATATTTCTTTTTCAATTTCTTCTTTTAATTTACTTCCAGAATCTTCATTATATTTTAATTTAAGTAAAATAATTCCACCCTTTGTTTCCCCACTACTACTTGTACTAGATGGAAATAAAGTATTTACCTTCATTATTGTACCTGATGTAAAATCTTTAGTATCTGTTCCATATACATTTTCTATAGAAAATAAATCTGAATTTAGTTTTAGTTCTAAATCAAATACTAAAGGTGTTACCATATAATCAAAATCTTCTCCCATTATTTTCTTAAATTCATCTGAATTATGAACAGAATAGTAATTTGCACCTTTAACATCAGATAAACATTCTATTACTTCTGTATTAAAATCAACTCCAACTCCTATAAATGTAGTATAAATACCTTTATTTGCATTTTTTTCTACATCTTTAGTTAAACTATCTTGTGATGTTTTTCCAATATTTGGCATTGCATCTGTTATAACTATAATTCTATTTTCATATTCTGAATCATTTAACATATCTTCAGTAAATAACTCTGTTCCACTTGTATAACCAGAATCAAAGTTTGTTCCACCTCGTGGTTGTATTTCTAAAACATGTTCTTTTATTTTATTTATATCAGTTTCTCCAACATAATTTACTGGTTTTGCCATATAAGATTTATCATCAAATAATACAATTCCTATTCTATCATCATCATTTAATTTATCTATTAATAAATTAAGTGATTCATTTGCAATTTCCATTTTAGATTTTGTTTCATTATTATTTTTTCCATCATAATAATATGAATTAAATCCAGATGACATTGAACCTGAAATATCCATAACTACAATTAGATTTAATTTTTTTCTATGAAAATCACTTTCCTTTATATTTGAATTTAATCCAACAGTCATATAATATTCATATTCTCCTGAAATAGGGTCTTTTGATACTGCTGTTGAATATGTTGGATAAAATAATTCTGTTGATTCTACTGATTTTCCTGTGTCAAAATAATAATCATAATATAAACCATTATAAGTAATATCTGTTGATATAGGAAAATATCCATTTTTTATGTTTTCTCTAAAGTTATTAACATTTTTAGATCCACCTACTGAATAACCAATTGTTGTTTCACTAGATACTAAACTATTTACACTATTTGATGTCATATCTTTTGATACACTATTTGATGAATCACATACACTTCCTATATTGTATGCATTTTCACTATCATCTTCACTTTTTGATGGATCATATTCCCAATCATCAACTACAGTTCCATTACTATACTTGTCATTTTTCTTTGCAATATTACCAATTACTTCTCCATCAGATTTTTTTGTACCAAAATGAACAGCAAAAACACTTCCTAAAATAAGAAGTATAACAAACATTGCTACCATTCCTAAAATAATTTTTTTCTTTTTCATTCAAATTCCTCCTTAGCATTTTTTCATCACTATTTTCTATGTTTTTTCAAATGCTATTATTTAGATTACTTCTTTTTGAATTTTTGTTGGAAAAATTTAAAAGAAATTATAAAAATTATTAAAAACACTATTCCTACAACCATAAAAAAAACTTGAACATTACTTATTTTATTGCTTCCTTCTACAAATATTTTATCTGGTACAACAGAAAAATTTTCTATACTACTATTTTCTTCATTATTAGAGCTATCATTTATACTATGTGTTGGTTTCACCTTTTCTGTTACATTCTCATCTTTATTTTGACTTGAGTTTTCATTTATATTAAAGTTATTATTTTCTTCATTATTTTCTATACCATTTTTATTTTCTTCATTAATTTCTATATCATTTTTATTTTCTAAAAAGTTACTATCATCCTCTGTAGTTAGTTTTTCATTATTATCATTTTCTTTATTATCTTCAACTGAATTTTTATTTAAATATTGCTTTTTACTCAAAATTTCTCCATTTGTCAACACAATAACAAATGCAATAATTGCCCCTACTAAACTTCCCATAGAAATTTTTAATGAATTAATAGCATTATAATATTTCCACTGTACAGTACCAATTGGAATATTCATTATCTGTGAAATTTTTTTAAAGGTAAAATCTGATAAAACTTTTAAAGATACTATAAGTTTTTCATCTTCTTTTAATCCTTTTATTATATGATTAAAATAAGTGATATCAATTATTTCCTCTAAACCATTTGATGATTCTGGAATATCATAGAGCTCATCAATATTTACATTAGGTTTTGATTTTTTCAAATATAAAAAACATTCATTTTTACTAACAACAAATAACCAACTAGCTTCATTATCAGTTGGTAATTTATCCACATCTAACTTATATATTTTAGTAAAAATTTCTTGTGTTACATCTTCACAATCTACCTTATTTTTTATTATTGAAAAAGTTATTCCATAAACTAAACTATAATAATTTTCATATAATTTATCATATGCTTCTTTATCTTTATTTCTTAAATTTTTAAATATTTCATGTAATTCTTTTTTATTTATTTTTTTCATATTTCACCAAACTAACAAATTGATAGTTTATCTCCTTTTTTATAATATTTAATATAATACAACTTATATTTTTTTACAATTTTTACAATACTCAGCTACAGGACACTTACTACATTTTGGATTTCTTGCACTACAAATATTTCTTCCATGCCATACAAATAAATGATTAACATCATAATAATACTCTTTTGGAATAATTTTTAATAAATCAATTTCAATTTTCTCAGGATCAGAATTTTTAGATAATCCCAACTTATTAGAAACCCTTTTAGCATGTGTATCCACAGCAATTCCCTGTGGAGAATTAAAAGCCTCTAACATAATAACATTAGCACTCTTTCTCCCAACACCTGGTAATTTCATAAGTTCTTCCATACTACTAGGAACTACACCATTATATTGATTTACAATCATCTCTGCAGTAGCCTTTATATTTTTAGCCTTATTTTTATAAAACCCACATGGATGAATTATTTTCTCCAATTCCCCCAATTCCAAACTACATATCCCCTCAGGTGTACCATATTTTTCAAATAAATTTGGTGTAGTTTTATTAACCCTCTCATCTGTACATTGAGCAGAAAGCATTACTGCTACCACCATTTGAAATGGAGTTTCAAAATCCAAACTACAAGTTGCATCAGGATAATATGATTTTAATATTTCTATAATTTTTACCACATCATTTTTTTTCATTTTCTTCCCTATTTTAATTCATTTATAATTTATATTATACCAAATTTATGTAAATATGCAATACATTTTATCATAGTAAATTCATAACCCACCCCACTACTATTTCACACTACTCAAATAACCCACTTCTGTAGAGTAGTCAAATTCAATAGTTATGTAAAAGGGATAAATATATTAACAATGGAGTACA
>CANPWE010000017.1 GCA_947581895.1 uncultured Clostridia bacterium
GCCAGTAAGCGTACGGAATGTTAATATATTTATCCCTTTTACATAACTATTGAATTTGACGGCTTATTGCAAAAGTACAAAACACCAACCCAACAGATTATTATAATTTTACAATAAGCCATTGTTTAATATTTTTATAATAATTTATTTTATATACATTTCTGGATCAACCGAATTTCCATCTTTCAAAATTTCAAAATGCAAATGTGAATCATCTAAGATTTCAAAAGTAGCTGAATTTCCAACTGTTCCTAGTGTTTGTCCTGCTTTAACATCTTCTCCTACTACAACAAATTCTGCAGTCAATAAATTAGAATATACAGATGTAAAACCATTTTGATGTTCAATTACAACTGTTAAACCATATCTAGGATCATTTTTAATTGATTTAACTGTTCCATCTGCAGATGCCTTTACAACTGTAGTTTTATCTGCTTTTATATCTATTCCCAAATGTGTTGTCCATTCTTTTAATGTATCTGAATATATTAACTTTTCTTTACCATATTGTTTTGAAATCTCACCTTCAACAGGGATAAAAAAAGTAGGATCTTCTAACATTTCTTCTTCTTCCTGATTATCTACTTCTAAACTGTCTTCATTTGTATCTGCTAGATTATCTGATTGGTTTACAGTATTTGTTGAAGTTGTTTCAATAGTATTATTAGCAACTTCTATTTTATTACTATTTTCTATGTTTTGAATATTATCAGATTCATTTATTTCTTCATAATCCACATCATTTAAGTCTTCTGCTAATTCTTCTTGTGCTTGTATATCATCTGTTACTTGTACAGCTTGCCATTCATCTTCTTCATCTGAATCTTCTAATTCTTCAACTGTTCTACCTATAGAAGAATTTGTTTCCTCTACCATTTCCTCTTGTGAACTATTATTTTCACTTACCTGTACATCAAATTTTTCATCACTACTTCTACTTCCAAATATATTAAAAAATATTATAAACACAACAATTACAGCAATAACTCCTAATGAAATATACACAACATGATTTATTCTCTTATCTCTTAAACTTCTAGCCATAAGTTTTCCTCCTTAATTTTTCTTTAGTTAAATTATTTCCATATTAGCAAAATTTATACATGTATATTATTTTATATATCTATTGCTAGAAATAAAAAAAATTTAGATTTTAAAATTTTTTCTATATATAGTTTAAAAATCAACTATTTCAATTCCAGTATAAAAATGTTTTATAATATCTTCATAATTATTTCCCTGTTTTGCTAAACTATCAGCACCAGTTTGACTCATCCCAACACCATGTCCATATCCAATTACTTTAAACTTTACATTATCTGGTTCAATTTCAACTATGAAATTAGCAGATCTTAAAGAAAAAATGCTTCTAACTTCAACACCAGATAGATTATGATTACCTATTTTTATAGTTCTAACTCTTCCACCAGATGTATAATCTATAATTTGAATACAATTATCATCATCAAAATTTACATCAAAATCAGAATATACTCCTCGTATTTTGGAAATAAATTCTTCTTTAGACATTTTAACTTCTGAACTATATTGTGTATATGCATCTTCACCAGAAGTCTCAACAGTTTGAAGATATGGATAACCTGTTCCACCCCAAACATCAATAGGAGCTTCTGTTGCTCCTCCACTATTTGAATGAAAAAAAGCATTTATTGGCATACCTTCATATGTAATTATCCTTCCTTTTGTTTCATTTACAGCCAATACAATCTTATTCCATTTTTCTTCTTTATTTTCCTCCCATTTTGCTAATCTATCTTCTTTACTAATCCATGCTTGACAACATGATGAATCATCACAAATATGTGCATTTTCATGTTTTAATTCATTTTGCATTATTTTATAAATAGTATATGTTCTTGCAACAACTGCCTGAGCTTTTAAGGCTTCTAATTCAAAGTCAACAGGCATTTCAGCTGAAACTACACCATATAAATACTCATCTAATGGTAATTCTTCTATTGTATTTGTTTTTGTATGAAGTAATTTTATTGTATTATAATCTTTATAATAGTATGGAGAAGTATCTTGTGGAATTTCATTAAATTCCTCCTGAGAACCCTGTTGTTGTACTATATTATTTTCATCAGAATATAAATGAGTACCAATTACTGCTTTACTTTCAATTGTTGCTTTTGTAAAAAAAAATGGAATTATAAATGTTAATATAACTAAAACCAAAATATACAAAACTATTTTTTTCATTTACCATACTACTCCTTCATTATTTTCTATAACTAATACTTTTTACCTTACATATCACCTCACACAGCTAGCATTTCTTTCATATCTGCTAAAATCTTTTTCTCAATTCTAGAAACCTGTACCTGACTTATTCCTAAAACTTTAGCAACTTGGGATTGTGTATTCCCTCTGAAATATCTTAATAATATTATTTTTCTTTCTCTTTCCTCTAATTTATTAATAGCATCTTTTAAAATAATTTTATCAACTAAATTTTTTTCTGTTTCATCATTTGCTGGAATTTTATCCAATATATTTCCTTCATTATCATCTTTATAATTCACATCATAAATTGAATCCACACAATTAATAGAATCTAATGCTGCTGATATATCTTCTTTTGAAATTTTCAATATTTTTGATATCTCTTCTAACTTTACTTCTACACCTTTTTGATTTAAATATTCTTTTTGTATCTCTCTTATTTTTACACATAATTCTTTTGTACTTCTACTTACTTTTATTGGTCCATCATCTCTAATAAACCTTTTTATTTCTCCTAATATATATGGTACTGCATATGTTGATAATTGAACTTCAAAATTAGTATCAAACCTTCTTATTGATTTTATAAAGCCTAAAGAACCAATTTGATATAAATCTTCTAATTCATATCCTCTATCTTTAAATCTTCTAACAATGCTCCAGATTAATCCTGAATTATTTTCGACTAATCTTGACATAGCATTTTCGCTTCCTTCTTTGGCTTTAATAATATCTTCAATATTATTATCATACATATTATATAACCAAGCCTACCTTTCTGTCTTAAGTATATTTTTCTTTTATCTTGTGCTCTATAAGATTATCATTTCTGTTATTTTTCTTTTATAGTAAAATAGTTCAACAAATATAGTATATCTTTTTTAATTTATACAGTTCCTGCTCCTACAATTTCTGCTCCGTTTATTATCATCAAATTCATCTTGTTTTTCAATAACCTTTTTCATTGTGACTTTAGTGCCTAATCCAAGAACAGACTCTATATGTACCTCATCCATAAAACTTTCCATTATGGTAAATCCCATACCTGATCTTTCAAGATTTGGCTTTGATGTATACAACGGCTTTCTTGCCATTTCTACATTTTCAATACCCTTTCCTGCATCTGATATTTCTACTTCAATTGTATTTGCAAAGATTTTTGCAATAATTTTTATCTTCCCTTCTTTATTTTCATAACCATGAATTATGCTATTTGTAACCGCTTCTGATATAGCAGTTTTTATATCTGCTAATTCTTCAATTGTTGGATCTAGTTGTGCAGCAAAAGCTGCAACTGTAATACGTGCAAAAGCCTCATTATTTGACTTACTTAAAAACTCCAATTTCATTTCATTTTCGTACAAACCTTTCATTGTATCCATCCTTTGTATAATATATTTAGGTTTTTTTAGGTTATACCTATAAACCTTTAAATATTTTTAAGCACTTTTTACAACTGGAATAATTTTTAAAACACCACTCATTTCAAAAATCTTCTGTATACTAGGCTTTACATTTGTCATTTCTACTGTTCCACCAAGCATATTTGCAGTTTTATATCTTCCAATAATCATTCCGATTCCAGCACTATCCATAAAAGACACCTTACCAAAATCAAATAAAACTTTTCTAGGCATATATCTCGTAATTTCATTATCTGCCATCCTCCTTATTTTTTCTGTACTATGATGATCGATTTCCTCTGTAATTTTAATTAGCAAAAGCTTGTCTTCTTTTAAAAATTCACTTTCCAAAATACAATCCTCCTTACAAGTTTATAATTTTAATTATAGTTGATTTCTTAGGCTTTTCCAAGAGCGAAACATGGGAAGTTTTGTCGAATAACTAAAAAGTTTTCGACAATATTTTCAAAATAAAAAAGTTTTTTATTTTAAGCCATATATTGTACCTGGCTCAAATTAAAAAACTTTATTTATGATTTCAGAAATCTAATATGATTAATAATTTAAAATATTATTTATTTTTTATTAGTTTCATCTTTATTAATCTTTCTACTTGCAGTCATTTTATCTAAATTTGGATATGCTGCAATAATTAAATCTTTTATAACTTCTAGTTCTTCTTCATTACATCTATCTATAATATTCTTTAATATTTCTTTATTACTGTAACTATCTTTCATATACACATCATTTTCCTCATAAAGCAAACTATCACTAGGAACTTTTAGAACTTTGGAAATTTGATGTAATGTATGGACACTACAACTATTATTACCTTTTTCTAATTCTGAAACATAATTTTCAGAACGATGAATCAAATCTGCAAATTTCTCTTTTGTTAATCCTATTGCAATTCTATTATTTTTAGTTCTTTTTCCAAACCCTTCCCAGTCTTGATATTCATATCTATCTGTCCTACTCATTATATTACTTCCTCCAATACTAGCAATTTCAACTATTTCCTTTGCTAGTATTATCTCATTATTTTCTTCATTTTATTATCAACTACGATTTATTTATATTGTTTTTGCTAGTTGGTAAGTAGGACAAATAAAAAACGAAAATTTGCTTCGTTACTTTCTATATCATTTTTTATATATTTTGTATTAATTTTCATTTATATTTTTTAAAAAATTTATACCATGTATTTTTAATTACTTCTTTTTTTTCCACAACAGGTAGTCTTTCAAATATTATTTGCTCTTTTATATTTCTTAATTCTTGTATTATAGAATTATAATCAATAATTGGCTTTTTAATGTATCCATCCATAATTTTTGTATTAATTAAATTCTCTCCTCCTGCTGTAATTACTAGAAATTTAGGAATATTACTTTTATTTTTGTACTTTTTTATTATCTCCAATCCTGATAAAGTATTATTTCTAACTAAATCAGTTATCACAATTTCAGGTTTCAAATTCTCAATCATAAATATTTCTTCTTCATCTGAATAACTACTACCTAAAACTTCTATTTCATCAAATTTAGATAAGTAATTTCTAATAAAATCATTCATTATTTTGTTATCATCTGCAATTATGACTTTAATTGTTTCCATATTTTTTTATTTCTCCTTTACTACAATATTTCTTCAAATAGATTTACATATACTTACTAATTTTATAATAAAATTTCTACATATATTTTACTCCATATCTTTTGAAAAATTTGTCATAATTTGTCGAAAAATAATATTTTTTTAATTTATGAATAAATTTGAACCATTTTTTTACTTTTGAATTATTTTTTTATAATAAAATTTGATAAACGAAAAGAAATTTAGAGAAGAACTCTAAATTTCTTTACTTTTAGCTCATACTATTTAATCTCTCTATTGTATTTTTCAACATTTCTTCATATTTAGCTAATTTTTGTTTTTCTTCATTTATTTTACTTTCTGGAGCTTTAGCTACAAATCCTGGATTTGAAAGCATTTTTTTAGCTCTTTCAACCTCTCCTTCAAGCTTTGTTTTTTCATTTTCTAATCTTGTCTTTTCAGCATCTATATCTACTAAATCCTCAAATGGAATATATAATTCTAAATCTTGTTGCATTATTGATATTGCATTAGCAGGTATATCTTTCTTATCACATTGTATTTTTATCTCACTTGCAAAACCTAATTTTTGTAAAAATGTTTCACTTTGTTTTATAAGTTCATCATATTTTTCTGTTACAAATATTAGTTGTGATTTTTTAGATGGATGAACATTCATATTATTACGAATATTTCTAATTTCACCTATTATAGATTTCAATATTTCAATTTCATTTTCTTCTATTTGAAAATTAAATTCTTCATTATATTGTGGCCATTTAGAAGTCATTATAGTTTCATCATTATTATATAATTTTGTATATATTTCTTCTGTAACAAATGGCATTATTGGATGTAACATTTTTAAACTATATTCTAGAACTGTATTTAATGTAAATTGTGCTTGTTTACGTGTTGTACATGATTTATCATATAAACGTGGTTTTACAATTTCTATATACCAATCACAAAATTCGTTCCATATAAAATCATATATTTTTTGTGCTGCAACACCTAAATCATAATTATCAATATTTGTAGCAATTTCTTTTGCTAATCTATTTACTTTAGATAATATCCATTTATCCTCTTTACATAATTTTGATAAATCATATTTTTCATCATAATCTTCTAAATTCATTAAAACAAATCTTGAAGCATTCCATAATTTGTTTGCAAAATTAGAACCTTGTTCAACTTTTGCAGGAATATATCTTATATCATTTCCAAATGATATTCCAAGAATTAGTGAAAATCTTAAAGCATCTGCTCCATATGTAGATATAACATCTAATGGGTCTACACCATTTCCTAATGTTTTACTCATTTTTCTACCTTGATCATCTCTAACCATACCATGAATTATTATATCTGAAAATGGTTTTTTACCTATATATTCTAATCCAGAGAAAATCATTCTTGCAATCCATAATGAAATAATTTCATAACCTGTAACTATTGTATTTGTTGGATAAAATGTTTTCAAATCTTCTGTTTCTTCTGGCCAACCTAGTGTTGAAAAAGGCCATAATGCTGAACTAAACCATGTATCTAATGTATCTGGATCTTGGGTTAATTTTGTATGACCACATTTTTCACATTTTTCTGGCATTGTTTTTGCAACATGTATTTCTCCACAATTTTCGCAATAATATGCAGGTATTCTATGTCCCCAATATAATTGACGTGAAATACACCAATCTTGTAAATTTTCCATCCAGTTAAAATATGTTTTATCATATTTATTAGGAACAAATTTTATATCTCCACTTCTTACTGCTTCAATTGCTGGTTTTGCAATTTCATCCATTTTTACAAACCATTGATCTGAAATAGTTGGTTCTATTGTTGTTTTACATCTTTCACATTTTGCCACATTATGTGTATAATCTTCTATTTTTACTAAATAACCTTGATCTTCTAACATTTTAACTATTATTGGTCTTGCATCATAAGCATTCATTCCTGCAACTTCAGGAATTAAATCATTCATTATTAAATTACTATCAAATACTTCAACAAATTCTAAGTTATTTTTTAACCCTGCTTGATAATCATTTGGATCATGACATGGTGTTAATTTAACACAACCTGTTCCAAATTCCATTTCAACAAATGGGTCAGCAATAATTGGAATTTCTTTATTCATTATAGGCAAAATACATGTTTTTCCTATTAAATGTTTAAATCTTTCATCTTTAGGATTTACTGCAACACCAGTATCACCAAGCATTGTTTCAGGTCTTGTTGTTGCTACAACCAAATATTCATCTGAAGAATCTTTTATTGGGTATTTTATATGCCATATATGTGAATCTTCTTCTTTATACTCAACTTCAGCATCTGATATTGATGTTTTACAATTTGGACACCAATTTATCATTCTTTTTCCTTTATATATATAACCTTTTTCATATAATCTAAAAAATACTTCTTCAACTGCATTTGAAAGACCTTCATCTAGTGTAAATCTACTTCTAGTCCAATCACAAGAACATCCCATTTTACGCTGTTGTTTTTGAATTGTTCCTCCATATTCTTTAGTCCATTCCCATGCTTTTTCTAAGAATTGTTCTCTAGTTAAATCTGATTTTTTAATACCTTTTTCACGTAAACTTTGAACAACTTTCATTTCAGTAGAAATTGCAGCATGGTCTGTTCCTGGAAGCCATAATGTATTAAATCCTTGCATTCTTTTATATCTAATTAAAAAGTCTTGAATTGCTGCATCTAATGCATGACCCATATGTAATTTTCCAGTTACATTTGGTGGTGGCATCATAATACAATAACTCTCTGCATTTTTATCCATGCTAGGTTTAAAATAACCATTTTCCTCCCATCTTTTATATATCTCATCTTCAAATTCTTGTGGATTATACTTATCTTTTAGCTTGTGTTCCATATACATTCCTCCTTTTTCATAAATAAAAAAACTTCGACCCATATATAAGGGCGAAGTTTAATTCACGTTACCACCTTAATTATTATATTTTATAATAACTCTAATAAAATATAACATCTTAAATAGCCTTTAACGCTGCTTAAGCGAATATTTCTACTAAACCCAATATTTTAAGTTTATATAATAAAAATATTTAGTTTTTCAAAATATCAACTCCAAAGCTACCTTCAGTATATGTAATCATAAGAAGCTCTCAGCTTATAACTTCTATTCTCTTAATAATTCATTATACTTACTCCTCTTTTTCTTAGTTTTTAATTATGGTATCATATTAACATAATTTATATTTTCTTGCAATAGTTTTTTTAAATTTTTATAAAAATAGTAATTTATCATTAATTTAAAATTTCGTATACTTCCAATAATTTCTATAGTTTTTAATAACTTGAAAACTAAAATTATACAAAGATTATTATACTTCCTACTACAGAAACTACAGCTCCAACAATTTTAACAATACCTGTAGATTCATTTATATCACTTGTGCTAAAAAATTTATGTGTTATTTTTCTAGCATCATAAACACAAACAATTCCTACAGCTAATATGATTAATCCTATACAATTTAAAATAGTATCAAATATCGTCATTTTAAAACATCCTTTTTTTATTTATAACAAATTTATATTTATTCTTCTTCAAAAAATTCTACTGTATATTTGCAATCAAAACTTTCATTTGGTTTTAATAATATTATTGAAGTTTTTTCTGTGAATATACCACTACTCTTTATAGAATCAGACATTCCATACCATGGTTCTATACAAATAAATGGTGCTCCTGGTTTTGACCAAATTGCTAAATATGGAAACTCTGAAAAATTCATTCTTAGCACACATTTACCTGTTGATTTTTTCATTAAAGATACTTTTGAAGATGTCATCCCTTTCATGATTATAGCATCATTATTAAAAGTGTCTTTATTTAATAATATTTTTTTCTTATCTACTATAATATTTCTTGCATAATCTGTTCCTATTAATCCATCTACTAAATACAAAAAATGAATTTTATCTTCATCTTCTTCAAATTCTAAATAATAATCTTCATTTTTTAATGCTTCATAATCTATTTTAAATGCAGGATGTCCACCTATACAAAATGGCATATTTGATTTTCCTGTATTTATAACTTTATAGATTGTTGTTAATTTATTTTCATCTAATCTATATGTTGTATATAGTTCAAAATTAAATGGATATCTAGTTAGTGTATTTTTATTACTTTTTAATACATATGAATGAAAATTATTTAATTTTGTAACTGGCTCAAATTCTAAATCTCTAGCAAAACCATGTTGAAACATTTCATATGTTCTAGCATTTATTATAGTTTGGTTTCTTTTCAATTTTCCTACTATAGGGAATAATACTGGTGAATGTCTTTTCCAATAAACTTTTCCATTTTCATCCAAACAATCTTCCCCTTGATGAATTCTTTCTTTACCATTTAGTTTAAAACTTAATAATTCTCCACCATACTTAGAAGTTACAATTTGTGTATGCATATAGGTAGTCTCTCCTTTTTGTTTTTTTATTATAATATGTTTTTTTTTGAAAAAAGTCAAGTATTTTCTAGAAATTCAACATATTTACGTTATAGTTTTTTCGTCCATATCAACATCAAAGAAAAATTCTACTCCATCAGTTTTATTAATAGCTCCATATTCATTTTTATAATTATTCATTATAGCTTTTACATAAGAAAGTCCTATTCCTGTTCCACCCTTTTCTCTGTTTCTAGATGAATCTATTTTATAAAATCTACCCCAAATACGCTGTAATTCATTTTTTTCAATATTATCACCTGTATTAAATACACTTACTCTAATTTTTCTTTTCTTTTCATCTGATGATATCTTGACTTCTATTCTTCTTTCACCATTAATTTCTTTAGAATATCTTATAGCATTTGTTAAATAATTTGTAAGAATTTGTTCAATATAAAAAACATCTGCATATACCATAATAACAGTATTTTCTTCAAAAATAACTTTTATATTATTTTCTTCTAACATTACATGAGACTTTTTTATTACTTCTTTAATCAAAACTACAATATCAAAATTTTCATTATTAAATTCAAGTTTTCCATATTCTAGTCTCATTAATTCTAATAATTGTTTTACTAATCTATCCATTTTATTTGCTTCATCTAGTATGACATTTGCATAAAATTCACGAGATTCATCATCTGCATTAACATTTTCTACTAATCCCTCAGCATAACCTTGTATTAAAGCAATTGGTGTTTTTAATTCATGTGATACATCTGATATGAATTGTTTTCTCATTTCATCTATTTTAGATTTATGTTCAATATCTTTTTCTAATTCACTATTATTTACTGTTAATTGATTAATTGTTTTTTCAAGTTTATCAGACATTATATTTATACTTTTTCCCAAATTATTAATTTCATCTTCTGTATCTTTACTTACATATTTTTGTGAGAAATCTAAATTTGACATTTTTTTTGCAATATCATTTAATTCCAATATTGGAGCAGTAAATTTTCTTGATACAAAAGATGCAATAATTCCTGAAATAACAATAACAATTCCTCCCAATGCTATCAATACATTATTTGATATTCTTGCACTTTCTTGCAGATCTGCTACAGGAGTTTTCATATATAATTCATATCCATTATCAAGATATGCTGAAACTATTATATAATTAACTTTTGTATCATTTTCTTTTACTAGATTTATATTAATCGTTTTTTCTTTATATAATGATTGTATATTTTCCCCTTTTTCTTTTATATTAAAAAATGATTTTATTTCATCCTCATAATTAGATTTATATTTATCTGTTGAAAGCATTATGATATTTTCATCTGTTTTTATTATTATATCTAGATTATTTTTTATAGCTAGGATTTTTAAATCTTGATTTATTCTTTCATTTGATAATTCATTATTATATGACCTATTGATTTGCTCATAAATTTGTATCATTACTTTTGTTTTATTATACAAATAATATTTTTCCAAAATAACATTATTTACAATTACCAATAATAATATAATTATTGTAGTAACTATACATAATGTAAGGAATAATCTTATTCTTACAGATTTTACGGATTGTTTGATTTTATTCATTCTATTATTTAACTTCAAATTTATATCCTACCCCTCTAATAGTCTCAATATATTTTCCTTTTTTACCTAATTTATGCCTTATTTTTTTTATATGACTATCTATTGTCCTAGAGTCTCCATAATAATCATAATTCCATACATTATTTAGAATTTTATCTCTAGATAATGCTATATTTTTATTATCAACTAAATATTTTAATAATTCATATTCTCTTAAACTTAATTCTATCAATTTTGAATCTACTTTTACAGTTCTACCATCTGCATCTATTTCTATTCCACCAATTTCATAAATATTATTAATTGGCTTTGTTGTTCTTTTTAATAAAGCTTCTACTCTAGCTACAAGAATTTTGGGGCTAAAAGGTTTTGAAATATATTCATCTACACCTAATTCAAACCCAAATAATTCGTCTTGTTCTTCACCTCTTGCTGTAAGCATTATTATTGGTACTGTAGATTCTTGCCTTATTTGTCTTAATACTGACCATCCATCTAGTTTTGGCATCATTACATCTAGTAAAATCAAATTAATTTTTTCTTTATTTTCTTCAAATACTTTTATTGCATCTTCTCCATCAACTGCTTCTAATATTTTGTATTCTTTTTTTACTAAAAAATCTTTAATTAGTTTTCTCATCCTTGATTCATCATCTACTACTAATACAGTTATATCTGACATATAAGACCTTCCCTTTCCTTGAATCTTATTATATATTATAATACCTATTTATGTCCATAGTGTGAATTTATTTTGTCTTTTTTATAGATACAGTTTCATACTTTATTAGAAAAATACTGTAAAGTAGGTTTTACTATATAGTTTTATACTTAATACATTGTTTATATTAGATTACATATATGCTTTTATTTATACTGACACATAAAAATAAAATTTCCATATAATATATAAGAGGTGATACTAACAATATGATGGATTTTATAATTAATTGTATTTTTTGGGTATGTGCTTTATATGGATTAATTGAGATTATTAAAAATATTTTTTACATACATTCCTGCAATAAAATCAAAACTGATGGAATAAATATAATTGTTACAGTAAAAAATCAAGAAAATAAGATTGAAGGATTTTTGCGTTCTTTAAATTTTAGAATATTATATGGAAAAGAAGATTGTATTGAAAACATTTTAGTATTAGACCTAAATTCAGATGATAATACAAAACACATAATTGAAAATTTTTCTGCTGATTATCCTAGTGTAAAAGTTTTAAACTGGAAAGAATTTGAAGAATTATTCTGTCCAGAAAAAAATTAATATTAGGGGTTGACCTATACATTAATATATGCTATATTAAGTATTAATATCGTCAAATCAGATGATAAATTTTATTTTTAGGAGGAAATGCTCTATGCCTAGAGTAACAACTCAGAAACTGAAATTTCAGTTCACATCCCGCAATTCATTAAAGGAGGTATTGAACCGGATACACTCTACGTATCCTGCACTGAAAACATCTGTGCTTATAAAGGAGGGTAGTGACACTATTTATCTGTTCATTCAGAGTGTCAATTCTGTAAACCTGGACCAACGTATCATTACACTGATACAGCAAAATGGCGGAATATTTATTAAAAAAATCTACTGAGTTCTTCCAAAAAACGGAGGCGGACTGGTGTTCTCACCTAGTCCGCCGTTTTTTTATTCTTTTTCAATTTTTTTTGTTATCATCTTCAAAGCCTTTTGTCTTTCAATCATAATAACATGTCCACATCCTTGACATTTAAGTTTAAAATCAACACCAACTCTTGTAATTTCCCATAATTTACTTCCACATGGATGTTGTTTCTTTGTTTTTACTATATCACCTATATTATATTCCATTAATAATCACATCACTTTCTTAGCCTGTTCCTATTTATATATAATCTATGTATATTTTAAACACATCCATAATTAATTAGATTAACTTAATCTTTCAATTACAGTATCTTTTCCTAAAACGTGTATTATCTCATATAAATCTGGTGTGTTTTGCCTTCCTGTTAAAGTAACACGAATAACTGTGCTTATATCTCCAACATGTCCTGGCCATTTTTCTGGTTCTGATTTAAATAATTTTACTTCTCTTGCATACCCTAATTCTTCTGCTAAATCTTTAATTTTATCAAACCATGTTTGTTTATCATCATTTATATCAAAATATTTTTCTATATATAGTTTAACAATTTTTTCGATTTCATTTTTATCTGAGATTTTTGCATATTCAAATTGTGCATTTTTATCAAATTTATCATTAAACATATATGAAATACTTTCTTTTACCTCTGACCATTTTGATATATCTTTTCTTGGTTTAGTATTTCCTCTTTCAATTCCAAATACTTTTAATGCATATTCTTTATTTTGAAGCATAACTGATAATTCTTCATCAAATTGTTTAGCCCATTCATTAACTTTATCATACACTTCTTCAGCTGACATTCTTGATATTACATTTTTAGAAACATCTAACATTTTTACCATATCAAATAATGCTCCACTTACACCTATTTTATTAATTTGAAAATCAAATTCACTTAATTTCTTATCTGGATTTTGTTTTCTCCATATTTCGAAATTTGAATTTGCAATATTTAATAAATACTCTAATACAGATTCCTTTGGAATTCCCTCTTCTGTATAATAATCAACAGCTGCTTCTGGATCTTTTCTTTTACTTAACTTTCTTTTTGATTCTCCATCCATTTTCATTATTGTAGGAATATGAGCATATTTTGGTGCTTTAAACCCTAATATATTAAATAATTGTAAATGTGTAGGTATTGATGAAAGCCATTCTTCACCTCTAACTACTAAAGTTGTTTGCATTAAATGATCATCTACAGCATGTGCAAAATGATATGTTGGAAGCCCATCACCTTTTATTATTACAATATCTTGATCATTTTCAGGGAATTCAACATTTCCTTTTATTACATCTTTATGTCTAATTTTCTTTTCTTCATTTCCAGGTGATTTTAATCTTATAACATATGATTCTCCATTTTTGATTTTTTCTACTGCTTCTTCAACTGATAAATTTCTATATTTTGCCCAAACACCATAATAACCTGTTCTAAGTTTTGCAGCCTCTTGTTTTTCTCTTAATTCATTCAATTCTTCAGGTGTTGCAAAACAAGGATATGCTTTACCTTGTGATAATAAATATTTTGCATATGCTTCATAAATTTCTTTTCTTTGACTTTGCTTATATGGACCATAATCTCCTTTTCCATTAATCTCATCAATTTGTCCTTCATCAAATTCAATACCAAAATCTTTTAAAGAATTTATAACACTTGTAATAGCACCTTCTATTTCTCTTTTTTGATCAGTATCTTCAATTCTTAAATAATTTATTCCTCCAGTTTTTTTAGCCATCATACTTGAAATTAAAACTTGAAAAAGACTTCCTATATGCAAAAATCCTGTTGGACTTGGTGCATATCTAGTAACAACTGCTCCTTCTGGTAGATTTCTTTTTACATATTTTTCTTCATAATATGAAATATCCTTTGCATCTGGAAATATTAAATTTGCTAAATCTTTGTAATCCATCATAAATTCATCCTTCCTATTTCTATTCAAATTCTTACTTATTATACAATAAGTTAACTAATATATCAAGAAATTTAAAACACTAATCTATTAATAATTAGTGTTTTAAATAATATTTTAAACTTCCATAATAATTGGTATAATCATAGGATTTCTTTTAGTCTTTTGGAATATATATTCACGTAAATTATCCTTTAATGTAGATTTAATAGTTGACCAATCAGTAATTTTTCTTTCCTCAAAATCCTGTACTTCTATTCTAATTTGTTTTTTTACATCATCCATTAAATTTTCTGATTCTCTAACATAAACAAAACCTCTTGAAATTACATCTGGACCTGAAACAATTTCTCCTGATGCTGAATCCATTGTCATAACAATAATGATTAAACCATCTTGAGATAAATGCTGTCTATCTCTTAAAACTATATTTCCAACATCTCCAACACCTAAACCATCTACTAGTATCTTACCTGATGGTACTGATGTTGTTATCTTTGCCTCATTTTCATTTAATTCAAGTACTCTTCCATTTTCTAACATAAATATATTTTCTGATGGAATTCCCATTTTTTTGGCAGTTTCTGCATGTGCTTTTAATTGTCTATATTCCCCATGAACTGGTAAAAAATATTTTGGTTTTACTAATGAAAATATTAATTTTTGTTCTTCTTGACAAGCATGTCCTGAAACATGTACATCCTCTAATGCACTATATACTACTTCTGCACCAATTTGCATTAATTTATCTATTACCTTTGAAACTAATTTCTCATTTCCAGGTATTGCTGTTGCTGAAATAATAACTAAATCATTAGGTGTAATTTCAACTTTTTTATGTTCTCCTGAAGCCATTCTTGTTAATGCAGACATTTCTTCTCCTTGACTTCCTGTTGTTAAAATTGTTAATTGTTCATCTGTATAATTTTTTATCATATCAATATCTATGAATATATTGTCAGGAACTTGGATATATCCCAAATTTCTTGCAACTTCTATCATATTTATCATACTTCTTCCACAAACTGCAACTTTTCTTTTATATTTTACAGCTGAATTTATTATTTGTTGAACTCTGTGTACATTTGATGCAAATGTTGCTACAACAATTCTTTTTGTACAATTCATAAATAATTTATCAAACACTTCCCCTACAGAACTTTCAGACATTGTATATCCTTTTCTTTCTGCATTAGTACTATCTGATAATAATGCTAAAACACCTTTATTACCTATTTCTGCAATTCTTCCAAAATCCATTAATTGATCATCTATTGGTGTAAAATCTATTTTGAAATCTCCTGTATGAAATATAGTTCCTACAGGTGTATATATAGCAAGCATTACTGAATCTGGAATACTATGTGAACTTCTTATAAATTCAACTTGCATTTTTCCAAAATTAATAGTTTGTCCTTGATCAACTGTGTGTAGTCTTGTTTTACGTAACAATTTATGTTCTTCTAATTTATTCTGAATTAATCCTACTGTTAATCTTGTAGCATAAATTGGCATATCTACTTGTTTTAACACATATGGGATTGAACCAATATGATCTTCATGACCATGTGTTATTACTAATCCTTTTATTTTCTCTTTATTTTTTTCCAAATATGTTACATCTGGTATAACTAAGTCTACACCAAGCATATTATCCTCTGGGAATTCTAATCCACAGTCTACTAGTATAATTTCATCATCATACTCAAATACTGTTATATTTTTTCCAATTTCTTCTAATCCACCTAATGGAATTATTTTTAAATTTGGTTTTTTAAATTCAAATTTTAAATCTGGGTTTTTTGAATTATCTATTCTAGATTTTCTTTCATTATTTTCTAAATTTTTTGATGTTCTCTTTCTAGTTTCTGCATTTTCTAAATTTCTTGTTGTTCTTTTTTTACCTTCTAAATTATTTTCTATATCTCTTTGTGTTTTTCTTCTTTTTTCAGGTACTGTTTTTTTAGTTCTTTTTACTTCAATATTATCTAATTTCTCAACTGTTGCATTTACTAATATTTCATTTTCATTTATTATAATATTTTCCACTTCTGATTTTGAATTATAGTTCCTTTTTTTATTCATTCTATTTCTATTTTTTTTATCATAAAGGTTTTTATCTTTTGTTTTTCTTTCAATAATATTACTATCTTTCTCTTTTTTAATACTATCATTTGTCATAAATATTAATCTCTTCCTTTCTTTTTTATTTTTGTTAATTATTATATTTTAAATTTATATATAAAATTCTATACACTAAAAAATAGTTTATTAAATATTATAAACCATTTCGTACTTTTATTATAAAAACATAACTTATATTTTCCATTATAAAAGATTATAAAATAAAATCTCCTCTTTATTTTATAATTGGTATAATGCTAGTATATTCAGCTTTGGTATATAATTATAAACTTTCCGCACTTTTCGCTTAATTACTATTTCAAATTAATAATTATAATATTTATGTTTTCCGAACTCTTTTTACAATATTTTTTATATTTATTACACACCTTAATAAATATATTTTTATATATAAATTTAATCTCTTTTTTCTCATATCGAGTTATTAACTGTTTCCTATTATACTATTTTTAAAATATGTTGTCAATATAGAAATTGAGGGATATGTACGAAATTTTGCACACATCCCTCAATTTTTTATTCTTTTGGTATAACAACTTCATTATTTTTCTTTTCACTATTTTCCTCAATATGAGTATCATTATATTTCTGTATCTCTTGATTTATTATTCCATTTTTTCCTATAAGTACTGCCATAATGAGAGTAAGAAGTATCAAAACAATAATTCCAATAATTACTCCTCTTATTAATGTATTTTCTCCCATATCTAAATTCCCCCATTTCAAATTATTTATAAATAAGGTTTATTATATTATTATCTATTTTAAAAAATATATTAATATAACTGCTAAACCAATTATTACTCTATATATAGCAAATATTTTAAAACTTCCTTTTTTCAAATATTGCATTAGAAATTTTATAACTGCTATTCCAACTAAAAAACTAGCTAATACTCCAATGAAAAATTGTAGATTTAATGTAAAACTACTAAGTTTAAAAATTGTTGCTGCAAGAACTATTGGAGCTGATAACATAAAAGAATATTTTGCTACAGATTCTCTATCAATTTTTAACAATCTTCCTGTTGTCATTGTTGCACCTGATCTAGAAACTCCTGGTATAAAGGCTAATGCTTGAGATACACCTATAAGAAAAGTTTCTTTTAATCCCATTTTTTCATAACTAATTTTAGATTTACAGTTTTTATCAGCAATATATAGAAGTATTCCCATTACAATTAAAGCTGTTGCTATTATTAATGGATGTTTTAGTGTATCTTCCAAAAAATGATCTAATAAAAATCCTATGATTCCACCAGGAATTGTTGCTAAAACAATATACCAAAACATTTTTCCTTCTGTAGACTTTTTCTTTTTTACTGCTAAATTAAATCCACCTTTTATTAATTCTATCCAATCTTTGAAAAAGAATAATCCTATTGCTAATAATGTACCAAAATGAAGTGCCACATCAAATGAATCTGATAATTCATTCCAATTAAATATCCATGGTATTAAATTTAAATGTGCAGAACTCGATATTGGTAGTAGTTCTGTTAGTCCTTGTACTATTCCTAATATTAGTGATTGTATGTATACACTCATCTTAAATCTTCCTTTCTTTTTTTATAGTTATATGTATTTATACATTTTTTTAGAAATTCATTTTTTTTATTGTTTCATAAATATATAAAGCTGAAGTCTTTGGTGCTACTTTTCCAGGTAATGCTAAAGCCAATTCTGCTTGTATACCAAGTATATTTGCTTGTTTAAAATCTATTCCTCCAGGTTTTGAAGCTAAATCTATTAATAAGCAATCTTTTTTAACTAGTTTTAAATTGTTTTTATCCAAAATAATATGTGGAATAGTGTTAAATATAAAATCAAACTTTCCTAGGTAATTATTTAATTCATCAATATGTATTGCTTTATATCCATAACACTTAATCCACGCAATATCTTGCTGTTTTCTTGCTTCACAATATACTTTTGCTCCAATTCCACATAACATTTTCGCTAATGTTTTTCCAATTCTACCAAAACCTAATATCAAACATTTGCTATTATGTAATGTTATTAAACTTTTTTCCATTGCAATTTGTATTGCACCTTCTGCTGTTGGAATAGCATTTAATATTGTGAGTTCTTCAGATTGTAAAATATCTATTATTTCATTTTCGTTTTCTTTTCTGATATACTGTTTTATTTCTTCTGTAATATTTCCTGTAATTATTTTTTTATTTTTTACTATCTTAAAAAAATTTTCAACCAAAATTGTTTTATCAGAAAAAACTGAATTTATTATTTTTCCATTTTTTGATAATGGTATAGATGTTATCACTAAATCCGAATTTTGTAAAGCCTTCTCCATATTTTCAATATGTTTACAATTTGCTAATTCTTCAGATTTCTCTAACCCATATAAAAAAACTGTATTTTTGTTTTCTTCCAAAATCCTTACTAATTCAACAATTCTGGAATCTCCTCCAATAACACTAATATTCATAATTTCAACCCCTTTATATTTAATTTAGTCTTATTATGAATATATTTTAAAATTTTACTAATTATTCTTATTTTTACTCTACAATAATTTTTTTATAAATAATATAAATATATATCTAATAATATACAAAAATAATTATCTTTCCTTATCATTATCAATCTGTTCTTCATCAATATCTTTTTCTTCATTAGTGTTAGAAATTTTTCCTCCATTTAAAGAATCTACTAAATTATACATTTTTTCAAGATAATTATTAGTCTTTATTTCTTTTTCAGACAAAGTTATTTTTATGTGTCTAGATGGTTCATTAGGGATTCTAATTTTATTTTGAATAGGTAGGAATACTGTTTGTTCAGCAATCCTTTTTTCAATTTCTTTGTCCAATTCTAGTGCTAAATTAATGTAATTCAAAGCCTTTTCTTCTTCTCCCCTTAATAATGCAATCTGTGCTAAATAAAAATATACTATTGGCTCTAATTCTTCTTGATTAGAAGCTCTTAATAAATATTTTTCAGCTTCATCTAATTCACCTTGAATCATTGCAATTAAAGCTAAATTATATTGACCATTATATAAATATGAATTTAATTTTGCAGCTCTTTTATAAAATTCTTTTGCTTTTTGAAAATCATTTAATCTTGTATAAGCAATTCCTATATTATAATATAATTCATATTCTGTTGGATTATATTTTAATGCTGTCATATATACAGAAACAGCCTCTTTAAATCTTTCCTCATCACAAAAAATATTTCCTAATAACAAACTAGCTTGTAGATAATCTGGTTTTATTTTTAATAAATCTTGTAACATAATTATTGATTCTTCAATTTTATCTGTTTTTTGCAATAGTTCTGCTACTTTATAATGCATTTCATAATCTTGTTCATTTAGCTCAACTGCCCTTATATATTCATCTAATGCAACTTTTATATTTCCTTCTCTTTCATATAGTTGTCCTAAAATTTTATGTGCTAAATAATTTTTTGGAGATTTATCAATAATTTTTAAGGCATATTTTTTTGCTGCTTCATCACCTTTTATCATTAAAAGAAATTTAAGTTTAGATACACTTAATTTTTCTACAATGTATTTACCCCTCATAACTACAAATAGTAATAGCAATAAAACTGATATTATTACTGCAACTATTATTATTGTTTTTATAATCATTTTTTACCTCTTTATTTTTTTATTATACTATAAATCATCTAATACTATATTTCGAATTTATTTTTATAATTTACTATACATTCTTCAACTATATCCTCAGCTTCTGCTCTACCATACATTTTACCTACACTTGTATGTTTTCCTTCTAAAGTTTTATATACTTCAAAGAAATGCATAATTTCCTCCATATATTGATTTGGTAATTGACTTATATCATTATATGTATTTAAATATGGATCATTTTTACATATTGCAATTATTTTTTCATCTTCCGCATCATTGTCAATCATTTTAAGTACTCCTATTGGATAACATTCTACTAATGTTAGTGGTACAATTTCTTCTTGACATAAAACTAAAACATCTAAAGGATCATTATCCCCAGCATAAGTTCTTGGTATAAATCCATAATTTGCTGGATAATGTGTAGCTGTGTATAGAACTCTATCTAATCTTAAAAGTCCAGTCTCTTTATCTAGTTCATACTTGTTTCTACCATTTTTTTGAATTTCAATAACAGCCACAAAATTATCTTTTTTTATTCTCTCTCCATTTATATCATGCCAAATATTCATATAAATCATATCCTTTCTTTTGTTTCCTTTATTTTATGACATTTTTAATATATTGTCAATGTAGATTTTAAGCTAGAAAAAAAATCGAATGCAAAATTACTTTTTATTTTACATTCGATTCCTATAATTAATTATTTACATAATTTTTTATTTTGTATTAATACATTCCACCCATTCCAGCTGCTGCATCATCATTTGCTGAACCACAACTACAATTTTTCTCTTTTTTATCTGTTACTATACTTTCAGTAGTTAAAACCATTGATGCAATTGAAGCAGCATTTTGTAAAGCACTTCTTGAAACTTTAGTAGGGTCAACTATTCCTGCCTTTTTCATATCTACATATACTTCATCTTGTGCATTAAATCCTGTTCCAACTGGACTTTGTTTTACTTTTTCAAGTATAACTGCTGGTTCTAATCCTGCATTAATAGCTATTTGTTTAACAGGCTCTTCTAATGCTTTTAATACAATTTTAGCACCTATTTTTTCATCTTCTTTTAAATCTGATAAGATTTTTTCAACAGCTGGTATAATATTAACAAATGCTGTTCCACCACCTGCTACTATTCCTTCTTCAACAGCTGCTTTTGTTGCAGATAAAGCATCTTCAATTCTTAATTTTTTATCTTTCATTTCAACTTCTGTAGCAGCTCCAACTCCAATTACTGCAACACCTCCTGCAATTTTTGCAAGTCTTTCTTGTAGATTTTCTTTTTCATATTCACTCTTTTCTTCTGCAAGTTGAGCTTTTATTTGATTTACTCTTTCTGTGATTGCAGATTTATCTCCCATTCCATCTACAACTATAGTATTTTCTTTTGATACTTTAACTTGTTTTGCTTTTCCTAATTGAGCAACTGTAGTTTCTTTTAATTCTAAACCTAAATCTGATGTAATTACTTCTCCTCCTGTTAAAATAGCTAAATCTTCTAACATTGCTTTTCTTTTATCTCCAAATCCAGGTGCTTTTACAGCTACTACATTTAAAACTCCTCTTAATTTATTTAAAACTAATGTTGATAAAGCTTCTCCTTCAATATCATCACATACTATAACTAATTTTCCTGATGATTGCATTAATTCTTCTAGTAATGGTAGAATTTCTTGAATATTGCTAATTTTTTTATCTGTAATTAATATATATGGATTATCAACTACAGCTTCCATTTTTTCTGTATCTGTTACCATATAAGGTGATACATAACCTTTATCAAATTGCATTCCTTCAACTATATTTAATTCTGTATTTGATGTTTTTGATTCTTCAATTGTTATAACACCATCTTTTGAAACTTTTTCCATAGCTTCTGAAATTAGATTTCCTATTTCTTCACTATTTGCAGAAATACTTGCAACTCTAGCTATATCTTCTTTTCCATTTACCTCTGAACTATTTTTTCTTAATTCTTCTACTGCAGCATTTACAGCCTTGTCTATACCTCTTTTTATAGCCATTGGATCACCACCTGCTGCTACATTTTTTACACCTTCTTTAATCATACTTTGTGCTAAAACTGTAGCTGTTGTTGTTCCATCACCTGCTACATCATTAGTTTTTGTAGAAACTTCTTTTACAAGTCTTGCACCCATATTTTCAAATGGATCATCTAGTTCAATTTCTTTTGCTATTGTAACACCATCATTTGTAATTAAAGGTGCTCCATATGATTTATCTAATACAACATTTCTTCCTTTTGGTCCTAGTGTAACTTTTACTGTATCAGCTAACTGATTAACTCCATCTAGCAATTTTTTTCTGGCTTCTTCGCCAAATTTTATTTCTTTTGCCATTTTAAATTCCTCCTTATTTTGTATTATTGTACTCTATTCAACAATAGCTAATATATCACTTTGTTTTACTATTATTAAATCTTCACCTTCGTATTTTATTTCTGTTCCAGCATATTTGTTTAGAACAACTTTATCTCCTTTTTTTATGTACATTTTAACTTCATTACCATCTACTTGCCCACCTGGTCCTACTTCAAGAACCTCAGCTATTTGTGGTTTTTCTTTACTATTTGCAGTTAAAATAATTCCGCTTTTTGTTGTTTCTTCAGCTTCTATCATTTTTACTACAACTCTGTCTAATAATGGTTTTAACATTAAAATTACCTCCTTTTTATTACAACATTATATTATATTCTTGTTGTAACCATATTATCACAAAATTATTAGCAGTCTTTTTATTAGACTGCTAATAATTTACACCCATATCTTGGAAATGTCAATATATTTTTTTAAAATTCACATGTTTTTCACAAAAGTTGTTTCAGATATATTAGTTGAGGAATACATATTTTACTTAAGTATCATTGAATTAAAAATACATTCCTGGTAATGATTTATCAACATAATCAGGATTCATCTCTTCCACAATAATAACTGGATTAGCCTCTGGAGCTACCTCTTTTATCCAGTCCACAACTACATTAATATCAAAAACTTCATAATTTAAATCTGAACGTTGACTATAACAACCATAAGTTGTCTTCTCATAATACCATTCCTCAAACTTTTTTTGATATTCCTCAATATCATCTCCAAGAAAAGGTACAAATTCAATTATACTTGCACATGTTGCGAAATCTACAACTACTCTCAATGATATCCCTCCTTTATACCATTATAAAAACCACTATTTAAACAAATTACTACCTCATTTTTTTCGACCACTATCATATATGTTTCTCTAACTCGTCCCCATAATTACATATATTCATTCATATGTCAATAAAATCTCAAAAAAACAGTTCTAATAGTTACTATCTAATACATGAAAAATTTTTTTCTTGTCTTAGAACTGTAAATAATAGAATTTTATGTGATATAATTTTTCAAAAACATATTAACTAAGTTTGTAAATTTATGCATTTTGTAAACAATATTATTATTATAGCAAAGAAAGGAATGATATAAATATGAAAATAAAAGAAAACATATATGATACAAATAAAATGAGAATTATACTTGCATCAAATTCTCCAAGAAGAAAAGAATTATTAAAATTATTAAACATAAACTTTGAAGTAATAGTTAGTGGAATAGATGAAAATATTGAAAATGATTTATCAATAGAAGAAAAAATAAAACATCTATCATACCTAAAAGCAAAATCTGTATTTGATAGAACAACAGGAAACCGAATAGTTATAGGTTCTGATACAATGGTAATAAAAGAAGATAATGTATTTGGAAAACCACAAGATAGGCAAGATGCAATAAATATGATAAAAATGTTAAAAAATGATGTACATCAAGTAATAACAGGAATTGCCATATTAATTCAAAAAGGTGATGAATATAAAGAATATTTAGATTTTGATACAGCTAACATCTTTGTAAAAGATCTTTCAGATGAAGAAATATTAAATTGGCTAAATACTGGTAAATATGTAGATAAGGCAGGAGCATATGCTATTCAAGAAGAATTTGCAGTTTTTATAGAAAAAATAGATGGAAATTACAGTACAATAGTGGGATTACCTATTCATAAAGTTTATGATATTTTAAAATCATATATATAATAGTATAAAAATATTTTAATCAAGAAAGTAAAAACTGTGGGCTTGCACAACTTTAGCATTGTACAAGCCCTAAAAAATTAATCTTTATAATTAATTGCCAATACAGGCATATAATCTGTTGAATTAATATAATTAATTTTATTTAACTTTTTTCAATTCAATTTCATTTTCCATATCATACAATTTTAAATAAATTTCATTGTTTTCAGTATTATTGTTATATGTAATTGAACCTTCTACCTTATCTTTTGATGGATTTGATAATCTATAATTAAATGTAACATATACACTACCTGCTGCACCATCTGCATTTATATCAGAGAAAAGTTTGTATGTATCACGAATTTGGCTAGTTCCATTTTGCATATATGAAACTGTAATTGTAGGTTCAGAATTTCCATTAAATTCTACTTTATACCATAAATCATTTTCTTTCTTTTCACTTTCATAAACTGTGTTTTTAAAATCACTCATAAATGAAAAATCATCTTGAGAAATTTGTTTTTGGATTGTTAAAATTATATTATTATATGCTTTCACATTTCCATCTTTATAGTGAACAGTTGCATTTACTGTCATTGTTCCAGATTTTAGTGCATTACTATATTGGATAGTTGCTGTTCCTGTAGCATCTCCATTTGGAGTTGATGCTGTGAAATCAAGATTAACCTGTGTTGATCCTGCTACTATATCTGTTTTTAAATATGTTATTTCTTTTGATTGGAAATAATATTCTGTATTATTAGTAGATTGATATCCCATTTTAATAGAAGGTTTACCATCTTCGTCAAATGTCAATTCACAAAATTCCATTTTGCCATCTGTAGTTGTATTATAATCACCATTTTTAAATTTTCTTCCTTTATAATCTGAGAATATTGAATAATCTACTGGTTCATTTGTTTTTGAATCTGGTGTTGTTTTATTTTGGTCTGTTTCAGTTTTAGAATTATCATCATCTGTATTTGCATCTTCTGATATATCTTCAGGTGTATTTTTTTCATCTGAATTTTTTTCTTCACCATCTTCTGTTTTATTCTTTTCCTCATCATTTTTAACCACTTCTGTTTTTTCATCTTGCTGCTCTATCTTTTTATTATTTTGGCTCACTTCTTTTGCTTCATCTCTATTATTATTGAATATGAAATATCCCAAACATATTCCTATTGCTAAAACCAAAATCATTAGTATACTTACTATACATATTGTTTTTTTCTTTTCTTTATTTGCAGTACTATTAGTATTTTGCTTTAAATTATTTTCAGTATTTTTCTCATTCTCTTTCATATTTACATCTCTCCTTTTTTTATTATCAGATATATATATTCATAAAATTATTATAACACTTTATGAAAATAAATGCAAAAAATATCACACATTTTTCATCCCTAATAGTTACTATTTAATACTTTTCACATAACAAAATTTTGTAGAGTAGTCAAATTCAATAATTATGTAATACAGGAAAATATATTAATATGTAGTGGAGTGCGCAGTTTGGCGCTCCCACTTAACGTCTTCCTCAAAACTCAAGCGCCAGTAAACGAACGGAATATTAATATATTTTCCTGTATTACATAATTATTAAATTTGACGGCTTATTGCAAAAGTATTAAACAGTATCCCCTAATATGCAATAGCTCTAACAAACTCTACAAATAAAGGAGCTGGTTTATCTGGTCTTGATTTAAACTCTGGATGAAATTGTCCTGCAATAAAAAATTTATTTTTTGGAATTTCTACAATTTCCACTAAATTTCCATCTGGTGAAGTTCCAGAACAAATTAATCCATTTTTTTCAAGGATATCTTTATAATCATTATTAAATTCATATCTATGTCTATGTCTTTCTGAAATTATATCTTTTCCATATACTTTATATGCATAAGTATCTTTCTTTATTTTACAAGGATATGCTCCTAAACGCATAGTTCCACCTTTTTTTGTAACATCTCTTTGATCTTCCATAATATGTATAACAGGATTTTTACAATTTTCATCTAGTTCTGCTGAATTTGCATCCTCTATTTTAGCTACATTTCTTGCAAATTCTATAACAGCCATTTGCATTCCCAAACAAATTCCTAAAAATGGAACATTATTTTCTCTAGCATATTTAATTGTTTCTATTTTTCCTTCTATACCTCTATTTCCAAAACCTCCTGGAACAAGTATTCCATTATATTTTCCAAGAACATCTTTAACATTTGTACTATTTATTTGTTCACAATCAATAAGTTCAATATTTACCTTTGTATTATTAGCAAACCCTCCATGTTTTAAACTTTCTATTACTGATAAATATGAATCATCTAATTGAACATATTTTCCAACAATTGCAATATTTACATTTTTATCCTCTAAATTTTTAATTACATTTATCATTTTCTCCCAGTTTTCATTTTTAGGTTCTTTTTTCTCTAGGTGTAATTTATCACAAACAACTTGTGCTAATCCTTCTTCTTCTAACATTAATGGTGCTTCATATAAATTTGAAACAGTTTTATTTTGTATAATATTTCTTTTTTTAACATTACAAAATAAAGCCATCTTTTCTTTCATACCATCTGGAATGTCTAATTCAGAACGACAAACTAATACATCAGGTTTTATACCTAAACTTTGTAATTCTTTTACTGAATGTTGTGATGGTTTAGATTTTAGCTCATTAGAACCTGATATATATGGAAGTAATGTAACATGAATATATATTACATCTTCATCATTTTGCTCTATTCCAACTTGTCTTATAGCCTCTAAGAAAGGTAAACTTTCAATATCTCCAACAGTTCCTCCTATTTCAGTAATTACTATATCTATATCTGTATTATCAAATTTGTAAACTTTTTCTTTTATTTGATTTGTGATATGTGGTATTACTTGAACAGTTTTTCCTAAATAATCTCCTTTTCTTTCTTTTTCAATTACTTCTGAATAGATCCTTCCTGTTGTAATACTACAATTTTTTGATAAACTCTCATCTATAAATCTTTCGTAATGACCTAAATCTAAGTCTGTTTCTGCTCCATCATCTGTAACAAATACTTCTCCATGTTCACAAGGATTCATTGTTCCTGGGTCTACATTTATATATGGATCAAATTTTTGAGCTGTTACTTTATATCCTCTATTTTTTAATAATCTCCCTAAAGATGCTGCAGTTATTCCTTTTCCTAATCCAGATACAACTCCTCCTGTAACAAAAATGTACTTTGTTTTCATAATTTACCCCTCTTCCCTTTTACCGCATTTATATTTTTTACAATAAAAAAAAGATTTAAAAAATTCCACAAAAAACGCGGTTTTTTTTAAATCTAAATTTATTGTAGCATGATTTTTGTAAACTTTCAAGTATTTTGTCGAAATTTCTTTCATTCATAGTTACTATTTAACACTTCTCACATAACCAAACTTTGTAGAGTAGTCAAATTCAATAGTTATGTAAAAGGGATAAAT